>CAZADU010000565.1:0-7325 GCA_964483945.1 uncultured bacterium | reverse complement strand
CGAGGGGGTGACCGGCGCTGACAAGTGATGCCCTCGTCCCGGGTGCTCGGCTGCCGAGGCACACGATGACAACGAGTTAGCGGCCGGAGCTTCGAGCCGGCGTCCCCAAGCGGTCGATTTCGCGGCGGGCGGCAGGGTGGCGCTCAAGCCAAGCTCGCTCGGTCCAGCCACATTAGAATTGTGCCTTGAGCGCGCCGGTCGCCTCAACCCGATCGAACAGAACGCCGAGAACAAGAGGGACCCGAACCGAATCGGAGCCTTCGTGCCGTTCGAGGACGTGCCCACCACCGCGGCTCCTACCGCGGCCACTGACGCCCGCGTTCCGCACGCGACGGAACGCGTCGCCGATTGGTGCCGAGATGCTGCACGCTGGTTGCAGATCGGGCGTCGGCTGGGCCGTACTGCCGCCGACGCGCAGGTGCTACGCGAGGAGTTGGCGCGCCGACTCCCCGCCATCGTCGAGGAGTCGGGCAGCCTCTGCCTCGACGTCACGCCTCGTTCGCTGGTGCTGGACGACGTCCCGGTGTTCGTCGCCGATCACTCGAACGACCCCTCCGTCGCAGGCGGGCTTGAGCGCGAACTGTCGTGGGTGCTCCATCGCGACGGCGTTCGCCAGGTGCACTTCCACCACGGACTCACGAGCGAAGCCGCGCGGACATTCCTCGACGCGATCGCTACGGCCGCTCCGGCATGCGCCACGCACGAGGACCTGGTCACGCTGCTGTGGGACGCCGCCCCGGCCAACGTGGAATGCGAGACCGAGGAGGCGAGTGCGCTCCGAACCCTTCCGCCCGCGATCTGCGCGCAGCTGGGCAGCTCCGCACACTTGAACGACTGGCCACTGCTCGAAGCACCCGCCGACGACCTGCATCTGCTATGGCTCGAGCTCACGCGCAATGAGCCCCAGCACGCGTTCGCGTTCACCCAACAGTGGCGCTGTGAACACGAACAATCGTTCGTCGAGCGCTCGGCGGTATTCGTGCGCGAACAGTGTGCGCGCGACCCGCGCCCGGAGACCGCCACAGCGCTCGCTGCCTCGCTCGTCACCTGGCTCGCGACCGCGACCCAGAGCGGCGATTGGGCCGAGGCGCGCGAAGCACTCTCGCTGATCGAGCGAGTGGACCCCGAGCGTCGGCATGTCACCCCGGCGCTCCACCATGCGTTCTCCGGTCTCGACGCCGCCGCCATCACCGAACGCCTGGACAGCGACCCGCACTTGTCCCAGGCACAGGCATTCGCACTGGCCGTGCGCATCGGGGCTCCGGCCCTGCCATTGCTGGTCGGCATCCTCGCGCAGTCCGGCCGCACGCGCGTGCGCGCGGGAGCCACCACCGCACTGGCGTTCGCATTCGCCGACGATCCCTCGCCGCTTGCCGCACTGCTCGCCGAGCCCAACTGGCAGGTCGTCCGCGACACGGTGTTCGTGCTGGGGCAAATCGGAGGCCCGGCGGTGGTGCCCCTGCTGGCGCAGGCCGGACGCCACGTGGATGCACGTGTGCGGCGTGCCGCGGTCGACGCCCTTGGGCAAGTGCCCGCAGCACAGGCACGCCCGGTGTTGCTGTCGCAACTCGATTCGCAGGACCTGCGCTCACTGCGCTCCGCACTGGCGATGCTGGCACGCGACCCGGACACGCGCACGGCCGAAGCGGTCGTCGCGCGCGTGCTGGCGCCCGAATTCGCGGCGCGGCCCGAGGAGCACCGCCTCGCGTTGATCGCAGCACTCCCCGACCTCGCGGGCGACGCGGCGGTGAATGCTCTGGCGCAAACGCTTCGCCACGGCGGCTGGTTCGCGCGGCCCACAGCCGAGCGGACTGCCGCAGCGAACGCGCTGCGACAGCTCGGAACTCCCGCCGCGTGTGCTGTGCTCGAGCAGGGTTCGCGTCATCGCGCCGGCGCGGTACGAGACGCCTGCGAGCAGGTGATGCATGAAGCGGACGGCGCATGAGCACGCCCCGCGCACCGTTCCGACCCGACGACCAACGCTCCCAGCCCCTCTACGACTCGTGGGCGCAGAACGCCGCCGCACACGATCTGCCATACCCGCTCGACGCCACGCCGGCCGCCTGGGCGCAGCTGCAGCGAGGCGCTCACGAACTGCACCTGGCCGGTGCACTCGATCAGGGAGTGGAACTTCGCCACGTGCGAAGATTCGTCCAGCCGCTCACAGAGTCGGTGCTGGTGGACGAGCGACCCGCCGCCCCGCTCGCGAACGTTGAACCGCGCGAGACCGCTGCCGCGCACGCGGCGCACACCGCGCTCGCGGCCATGTGCCTCGCCCGTGCGCTCGGGCTGCCGCGATGGGCCATCGCCGACGTCGGCGTGGCCGCGCTGCTGCATGACGCCGGTCACGGCTGGGGCCACACGGTGCACATCGCGAACCACGAACTCGAGGGCGCACGCCGGGTGATGCGGGCCACCACATGGAACGCGCTATCGCTGAGTGTCATCCAGGCCGTTCTCGAGCATCACCGGGGCCGCGGGGCGCCGCTCGTCGCACAGGTGGTGTCGGCGGCCGACGCGTACGTCACGCTGCTCGCCGGGCACGGCGGCGACGAACCATGGCTCTCGCCCGCCGGCTCCCTCGCACGCGTAGTGGGCCCGCTGCGCGACCACTGGCACCCCGCGATCCTCCCCGCACTCGTGCGCGCGCTCGGCCTCTACCCGCCGGGACAGGTCGTGCAGTTGGACGACGGCTCGCTCGCCCGCGCACTCGCACCGCAGGAGCACGATCCCGCGCGGCCGTGGATCGCGCGGCTCGTGGATGCGCGCGGTCTGCCGGTGCCCCTATGGGCGGGCGCGGCCACGCCGCTGCCGGTGCGCCGGCACGTGGTGCGAGCCCTGCCGCGGCACGAATGGCCCGAAGTGACGAAGGAGCGCCCGGCCGCCTGACGCGCACATCGGGCGGTGCCTCAGCGCCCGAGCGCGCTGCCCACGGACGAGAGTTGCTGGTGCAGGCGGTGCACGGAATCCTCGAGGATCGGGAGTGTCTCGGCCGCACCATCCACGCCCACCATGCGCCGCATGCCTTCGGGCACGTCCACAGCTTCGCCACCGGCGGCCTTCGCCACGCGCACGCGGCCCTGCATCACGCACACGCAACTGCCGCTTTCGTGGCGCAGCACCGCGAACGACGTGCCCACTGCGACCGCCTCCAGCTCGGGTGTGTGCACGGTCAGCTGCGCTCCATGGAACGCGCGGCCCGTCGAGAAATAGGCGTCACCCGCGCCGACGCGCGCGCGCATCCCTCGCGACCACCAGCGGCCGGGCGAAGCGGGCAACGTGAGCCTCGTGCCGGGACCGATCGCCACCGCCACCACCCCGGGGACCACCACGTCGAGCGTGACCGCGCCCTCGATGCTCACCTCGCCGCCTCGCCGGATGGCGGCCGCGATGCGCTCGCGTTCGGCGGGCGCGAATGGCGTGCCACCCACGAGCACGCGGCCGTCGCCGTGTACCGACACCACGCGCCAGTCCGGCCCCCGATTAGCGAGCAGTCCTGCTACCACGAGCAAACTCGCCGCCATGGGCAGCAGCAGCGCCGGACGCACGAACCAGGGCCGCCGCGGCAAGGGCACGCTCCTGCTCCCGAAGCGTCCGGCCATGAACTCCTGTTTGAGTCGGGCGCGAAACGCCGGATCGGGACGCGCATGCGAGCGCGCCGCGACCGCGTCACGCACCGCGCGCGGGGCCGTGGCCTCCGCCTGACCGTGTCCGTCTTGGTCGCTCACAGGCGTCCCCTCAACTTCTGCTCCAGTGCGGCGAGTGCGCGCGAGTACCGCTTGCGGGCGGCATCATGGGCGATGTGCAGCACCTCGGCCACCTGCCGATGGTCCAGGCCCTGGTAGTCGTGCAGCACGATGGCCGTGCGCAGAGGTTCAGGCAGCTCGAGCAGCGCAGATTGCACGAGTCGTTCGCGCTCGGAGACGAGCGCATCCTGCTCGGGGTCGTTGCGTCCCGTGCTCAACGTGGCGGCCGACGCGGGGTCGTCCACGTCCGCCGCGCGGCGGCCCATGCGGTACGCGCCCGAGCGCCACAGGTCGCGGCACACGTTCGTGGTGATCGTCACGAGCCACGGCGCGGGGTCGCGCGACGGATCCAGCCGGTCCGCCGCGCGATGGACCTTGAGGAACACGTCCGAGGCCGCGTCCTCGGCGAGCACGCGCTCACCGAGCATGCGCCACGCAAGACCGAACACGAGATCCATATACCGCTCATAGAAGTCGCCCAGTGCTTCCGGGTCCCGGGCGCGGACGCGCTCGAGCAGCTCGCGCTCGGCTGAACCGGGCGGAGCCGCGGGGGACCCCTCCCCCCCTACGAGCGGGGCGGGCGAGCGTGATGAGGAATCGGTGTCGGACACAGGGCGCTCCGGGGTGGGGCCGTCCACCGGGCCCGGGCCCGGCGAGAGGCGCGCAGTATGCCTCGGGGCAAGGGGCCACGAGAAGTGGGCCCGCGCACGCGGGCGCAGAGCGCTCTCGTACCCGGCACGGTCCGCGGCAGCCCGGACTGGCCGCGCGCACGACCTCAGGCCGCGGCGCGATCCTCGCCGGTAGCCGCACCGGTCGCGAGCGTCTCGGGTGCCAGCGGCAGGCGCACCCAGAACGTGGAACCCTCGCCCGGCCGGCTGTTCACGCCGACGTGGCCACCGTGCAGCTCGGTGATGCGCTTGACGAGATGCAGGCCAATGCCGAGACCGCCGCGGGCGTCCGCGTCCTCAGGAAGGCTCTGACCGAACAGTTCGAAGATATGCGTGGCCGTGTCGGGCGCGATTCCAGGACCGCTATCCGTCACCTCGACGCGAACGTAGGCGCCGTCCAGGCGAGAGCACAGCACCACCTTCATGTTGCGCGGGCTGAACTTGACCGCATTGACGATCAGGTTCACCAGCACCTGCCGCACCTTGACCTCGTCAAGCGACAGCAGCGGCAGGTCTGCCTGCGTCTCGGCCTCCACGGTGACGCCGTACTTCTGCGCCATGGTGCGCGTCGTCTCGACCGCACCGCGCACCACCTCGCCGATGTCCAGACGGCGCGGCTTCAGCACGAACTTGCCGCTCTCCAGCCGTGACAGGTCGAGGATGTCCTCGATCAGCCCGAGCAGGCGCTGCGCCTCGCCGCGCAGCCGGCCCACGAACTCGCGCGCCTGATCGCGGGACAGCTTGCCTTCGTGGTCGTCGAGCAGTTCTGCATAGGCGATCACACTCGTGAGCGGGGTCTTCAGCTCGTGGCTCGCGGTGCCCAGAAACACGTCCTTCATGCGGTTCAGGTCCGACAGCTTCTCGTTGTCGGCCTCGAGCTCGCGCGCGCGCCGGCCCATGCGCTCCAGCACTTCCGCACGGTCGATGGTCGCGGCGATGTGCTCCGCGAACACGCGCAGCACGTCGAGATGATGCTCTCCGAAGGGCTCGGTGTGGTTGATTCGATTCACGTTGAGCACGCCAATGACGCGCTCGCCGATGGCCAGCGGCAGCGACAGCGCCGAGGTGATGCGCCGGTTCTGCTTGTAGTGGCGGCCCAGCTCGGGCGAAGGCGCGCGCTCGCCGAGCGAGACCGCCTCGCGGCGCAGCGCCACCCAGCCGGCGATGCCCTCGCCGATCTTCTTGCGCGCACCGCGCGAGAACTCGGCTTCGAGGCCATATGAAGCGCGTGTGACCAACTCGCCCTTCTCGGGCTCGAGGATCATGATGCTGGCCTGCTGCGCCTTGAGCGTGCTGACCACGCGGCGCACGATGATCTCGAGGATCACGTCACTGCGCAGCTGCAGCTGCAGTGTGGTGCTCACCTGGAACAGCGCAGTGAGTTCGGACAGGCGCACGCTCGCCGTGGCGCGTTCGTTCTCTTCGTGCGACAGCGCCTTCACCGCGAGGTGAAGTTCGCGCTGCTGCAGGACCGTGTAGAGGCAGAACAGGATCACGAGCCCGGCCAGCGCAACGGTGACGACGTACGGATTGTCCATGCCCACGGGCAACTCGGAGCTGCCGCCCAGGCCGAGCACGCGCGCGTAAAGCGCGGGCACGACGGTGGTGAGGGCGATCAGCAGAGCGAACGCGGCGGCCCAGAGCATCCAGCCTGCGCGCCGCAGATGCTTCCAACGGATTTCGCTACGAGTGTTCATCGCCATCCCTGGGCTGCTCGGGGAAACCGTGGGCCGGGTCACCCCGGGTGCATCGGCAAATGGCACGGGTGAATTGAGCCCGAATTCTCACCCCGGCCCGCTCCGCACGGGGTTCGGCTAGATTGCGCGCGTGGACATCGCCTCCCTTCGCCGCCAGCCGTGGTTCCCGGCCGCCCTGATCGTCGCCGGGCTCGCCGCGCTTTACGCGGGCGCGCTCCAGGTCGGGTTCCAGAACGACGATTACCTGTTCCTCGAACAGGCGCGCCGTTTCGGCGTGTTCAAGGCGTTCGAGCACCCCTCCGGGCTGGCGAATTACTTCCGCCCGCTTTCGCGAGAGGTCTGGTTCGCCGTGCTGTCACCGCTGACAGGTGCCCAGCCGCTGGGATTCCATGTCGCGCAGTTCGCCGTGTTCCTCGCCGCCCTCGTCCTGCTCGCCGATCTTCTGCGCGTATTCGTACCGTCCCGCGGCACCGCATGGCTCGCCCTGCCCGTGCTGGCGGGCGTGCTGTGGTATGCGGTACTGCCGTTCCAGCGCGTCAATCTTCTGTGGGTGTCGTGCTCGCAGGACCTGCTGGCGCTGACCGGCGCGCTCGGCGCGTTGGCGCTCTTTCGCCGGGGCCGGGACCGGCTCGCCGCGCTCGCCTTCCTCGGTGCCACACTCGCCAAGCAGTCGGCGCTGCCGCTGCCGCTGATGCTATTCGTGTGGAGTCGGTGGCTCGACGGCGACTCGCCGCGACGCGCGCTCACCCGCGTGCTGCCGGTCGCGGCGGCAGTACTGCCGTGGGTCGCGGGCGAGTGGTGGCTGCGCCAGCACTCTGCGGGCCCGGCGCGGCTCGAGTTCGACGCCAGCCACCTGGCCGCCGCGTTCGCGCACCTGCCGCAGGCCCTCGCCGGCATCGAGCACGCTTCGGGCTGGCTCGCCTCGTGGCGTGACGCGCGTCCTTCGGTCGTGACGTTCGCGCTGGTCTCGCTCGCCGCACTCGCGCTGCCCGGCACGCCCCCTGCTCCGGCGGGCGACGTGGCGCGTGCGATTCCCGTACGACGGGCCGTGGCCTTCGCGATCCTCTGGTGCGTCGTGTTCACGCTTCCGGTGTGGCCGGTGGCCTACTCTTGGAGCGGTTACTACTACACGCTTGCAGCCGTGGGCGGGGCCGTGCTCGTCGCACTCGCCGCCGCGCGACTGTCGGGCTGGAGCTGGGTGGTGCTGGCCGGTG
>CAZADU010000564.1:0-1798 GCA_964483945.1 uncultured bacterium | reverse complement strand
CGAGGTGCTGCGCGATGTGCAGCAGGTCGGCGTCGCGCTCGACCCGACCGAACGTCTGGTGCTCGAGCTGCCGCCCGGCAAGGGCGATCCACCGAACGGCGATCGCATCACCGGACGCGCGATTGGCTTGATCGCTCCCATCGGCCGCGGCCAGCGCTGCCTGCTGGTGGCCCCGCCCAAGGCCGGCAAGACGCGCATCCTCCAGGCCATCGCCGCTTCTGTGGCGCACAACCACCCCGACGTGAAGGTCTACGCGCTGCTGGTGGACGAACGCCCTGAGGAGGTCACCGACTTCAAGCGCAACACGCCGGCCGAAGTGATCGCCGCCTCGAGCGACATGAGCGTGGCCGAGCACATCGAGACCACCGAGATCGCCATGCAGAAGGTGGCGGCCGACGTGCTGGCGGGTAAGGACGTGCTGCTGCTGCTCGATTCGATCACGCGGCTGGCCCGCGCCTACAACGCATCCGCCGGCAACGGCGGGCGCACGATGTCGGGCGGGCTCGACTCCAACGCGATGCAGTCGCCGCGCCAGATCTTCGGTTCGGCGCGCAAGATCGAGAACGGCGGCTCGCTCACGATCATCGGCACCGCGCTGGTGGACACGGGCTCGCGAATGGACCAGATCATCTTCGAGGAGTTCAAGGGCACCGGTAACTCCGAGATCTCCCTGTCGCGCGATCTGGCCGAACGCCGCATCTACCCGGCGATCGACATCCCCAAGAGCGGCACGCGCAAGGAGGAGAAGCTGATTCCGCCCAACCAACTCTCCACGTTCCAGGCGCTGCGCCGCATCCTGGTGCAGATGCCGCCGCAGGAGGCCATGATGAAGCTCGTGGACCGCCTCGGCCGCACCAAGACCAACGAGGAGTTCTTCAACCTCGTGAGGGTGGGCGAGAGCTAGGACTTTTCTCGATTCGTGGGCGGCGCAAGTGTCGTGGAAGGGCTGACCGGTCCTCACGCCGTGCACCTCGCTCGCCGTTCGCCGCGAGCTGCCATCGGGCGTGTGAGTGCCTTCAGCGCGCGCCGGAAGCACGTCTCGAGGGACGCCTCCGGCATGGCATCGGCCAGCGCTGCTCCCCGCTTGGCTTCGGCTTGCTTGAAGCCCAAGCCGCTGAGTGAGGCGAACAGGTCATCGTGACGGGCCTGGAGTGCCTCGTCGCGCGCCTGCTTTCGAGCGTTGGAAGCTCTGCCGGCGGCCTTGGCCTTGGCGCGCTCGAATCGAGCCCTGTCCCGCTTGCGCTGGACGTGGTCCTTCCCCAGGACTCGCCCGGCCTCGTATTGGTTGTGCGCACGGCAGAGCAGGCGGAGATTGTCTGGGGTGGTCTTGCGGCCCTCCGCGACCGGCGTGATGTGATCAACCCCGAGCCGTGTCGTCGAGTCGCAGCGATGGCCGTCTGAGCTGACGAACGCGCAGGAGCTGCCGTCGCGTTCCCATACGAAGCGCCGCAACGCTTTGGGGATGCCGCGGCCGCGCGACCCGTTCACATGCCCCGGGGCATGTGAAGCTGACGAAATCTCGACAAACGACTCGGCGTCGAGCGCAACTGGCGACGTCGCGCGGCGCTGCGACCTTTCGCTCAGCAGCTGCAGGATCTCATTCCGGCGCTTGAACCCCGCCGCCTCGAGCAGCCCGGTGGCGGTGTCGGGTGTGAGGTGAGGCACGAGTACCACCGCGGTGCCGACGCTCAACCGGCCGTCGGCGAGGTGCTCGAAGAGCTCTGGGAACTTGAGCGCCGCGCGAGCGACCTGGATACGACGAAGCGCCCTGCCCTCGGGCATGTGCAGTCGGCCCATG
>CAZADU010000563.1:0-4825 GCA_964483945.1 uncultured bacterium | reverse complement strand
CGCCATGGGCCAAGGCCCCTCCCCAAGCGGGTTCCGGCCAACCAGCGAGCCAGTCAGCCGCCGCGGGGCGCGCGTGGCGGACTCAGCGCAAGTAGTCCGGAAGCCAACGAGCCACTTGAGCGCGGCGAGCGGGAGTCAGGTAGCGGGCACCACGAACCAGGCCCACACAACGCGCGCTTCCGCAGTGGCACTGGAAGGGCTCCGCCATGTCGTACTCGGTGGTGTTGTAGTCGAACGTCACCCCGTCACCTTGGGCGATGTCGCGCAACGCGATCACATCACGGTCACGGATGACGGTGGTGGGGGCGCAATGGTGATTCAGGTACCGCCAGAAGTAGCGTCTCACGAGGTCGCGCTCGTCTCGGGCGCAAGCCTGGTCCAGGTGCAACGAAGCTCCCACCTGGACCGAATACTGCGTGGGCACCGAGATCTCGCGCCCCGTGATCGAGAGGACATGCACGCCCGCGGCAATGGGGCGGATGGCGACCAGGCGGCGGTCGTCTTGCGTGACCAGCACGCCTACGAGATCGGAATCGCAATGCAGCAGCGTGCCCGAAGCGTGCGACGGCAGCGGCAACGTGTGGATCAGCGGCGTACCATCGCTCAAGTGTCTTGCCTCCCTGGCCATGCGGATCCCTGTTCATCAGTCCAGCGGCGGTTGCTCCGGCTCGACAACGCGTTCCTGAAAGTGCGCGCTGGACGGACACATCAGTCGCGCTTGGACTTCCATTGGCTCGGCACTGTGCATGAAACGCCGCGCATGTCCAACAACTTTGTGCTCCTGAGCCACGTACGGGACACGGCCACGGATCTCCCAGGGCAGCGGCGATACGAGTCTTCAACGCGAGAACCGCCACTCGATTCGAGGATCCAACTTGCGAAACAACCATTGCGCCGCCTCGCACGGGCCCCATAGACTTCCCGCGCACTCGTGTCCCTCACGTCGAGGCCGCCGGGAACTGATCCTGGCCCCCTTCGCCGGGCAGTGACTCCGGAACGCTGCACCCGCTCCCCCAGCCACCTCGCGGAGGTCCGCCCGTGAAGCCGCTGCGCCCCCGTCGCCGCAGGCTGTTCCCTGTTGTTGTCGTCCTCGCCATCGCCATCGCGACGCCTTGCTCGGCCGGGAACGCGAGTGGGCTCGTTACTCCCGCCACGAGCGTCGTCGTGGCCCCGGGCGTGACCGGCCTCACCGCGGCCGGAGTTCACGCCGCGGACCCCGCGCTCGCCGAGCGCGCCGAGGACTTGATTCGCGGGCTGACGCCGGGATGGATGCCGAACCGCGGCCAGGTCGCGGGGCCCGATGGCCGTGCCGTGGCCGGTGTCTCCTACTCACTTCACTCGCCCGGCTCGCAGATCCTCGTCACATCGCGCGGCGTGAGCGTGTTCCTCAGGGCTCCAGCGGACGAGGCGAGCGAGAGCGAGACGCGCCGCGGGCGCGAGGACCGCACCACGGCGTGGAGCGGGCTCGAGATCGAGCTGGTCGGCGCTTCCATCCGGCCCGAGCGCGCGCTGGCTGAGGGCGGTATCGAGGAACTGGGCGAGCAGAACTTCTACGCGCCGCACTGCCCAGATGGCGTGATCGGCGTTCCCAGCTACGAGCGAATCACGTTTCGCGACGTCTACCCGGGAATCGACTGGGTGTTGGTCGCCGGGCGCGGCCGCCCCGTACACCAGGACTTCGTCGTGCATCCCGGTGCGGATCCGGCTCGCATCCGACTTCGCTATCGCGGGGCGCAGGACCTGCGACTCGAGCCCGACGGCCGCACGCTTCGTCTGAGCACCGCGCTCGGCGAGGTGACCGAGGGGCCGCTCCACTGCTACCAGCGCAGCGAGTCCGACACGGTGCCCGCGCGCTTCCGGCTGAACCGGGACCTCGTCACGGTGAAGCTGGGGGACTGGGACCGCTCGCGGCCACTCACGATCGATCCGCCACTGCTCTGGTCCACGCTCTACGGCGGCAGCAGCTACGACGGCCCCAAGTCCATCTACTGCGACAATCTCAACGGCGATATCTACGTGGTCGGCTACACCGCGTCCCCGAACCTGCCCTGCACGACGGCCGTCGCCCCGCTCGCGTACTTCAACGGCACGAACCAGGCCCCGCCGGACGCGTTCATCTGGAAGTTCAGCCAGCTGGGTGTGCGAAAGTGGGCGACCTACTACGCCGGCAACGCCGATGAGTACGCCACGGACTGCGCCGTGGACCGCCTGGGTAACCTGTACGTGACGGGTTACACGGCCTCGACCAACTTCCCAACGCTACAGCTTCCGGGCGCCTATTGGCAGCCGGTGAAGGGCTCCGGCATCGACGCGTTCCTCCTGCGCTTCAACTCGCAGGGCGTGCGACAGTGGGCCACGTACTACGGTGGCAACAGCAACGACTTCTCCTACGCCGTCACGACCGACTCCACCGATCACGTGATCGTCGTCGGATCCGGCGGCTCCTCGAACTTGCCGCTCGTGAACCCGGGGGGCGGCGCGTACTTCCAGCCCGCACTGAACGGCGCCTCGGACTCCTTCATCCTGCGCTTCAACACGCTCGGCGCGCTCGTCTGGGCCACTTACCACGGTGGCGACGACGCCGACATCGCACTGGGCGTGGCGGTGAACGGCAACAGCCTCTATGTCGTGGGTGAGACCTATTCGACCGTGTTCCCGCTCGTGGACCCGCCCGGCAACTCGGATTACTTCCAGGGCGCGTTCGGTGGATTCGCGGACGCGTTCATCTCCCGCTTCACGACCACCGGCGTGCAGACCTGGAGCACGTATTACGGCGGTACCCAGTTGGATCAGGCGCGACGTCCCGTGTTCGCCTCGTCCGGTGCCGTGTACGTGGTCGGGATCACCAACTCGACCGATCTGCCGGTGTTCAACCCGAATCCCATCGCCACCCCCAACCAGCCCGCGTATTTCCAGGGCACGAACGCCGGTCAGTTCGACGTGTTCCTGCTGCGGTTCACGTCGGCGAACGCGCGAACTTGGGGCACCTACATCGGGGGCACCAACAGCGAGGATCTCGGTCGTGGCGCGCGGTCGATCGCGCTGGATTCGCGAAACCGACCACACATCACGGGCACGAGCGCGTCCAATGACTTCCCGTTGGTCAATCCCGGAGGGGGCGCCTACTTCCAGGGCAGCACGACCAACAGTGATGTGTTCTACGCCAGCTTCTCCCCCGCGGACTCGCTCGAGTGGAGCACCTTCTTCGGAGGCGGCGGCGGATCGTTCGGCACCGCGGTCGGCATCGGACTCGGCGACTGCCTGTTCGGCACCGGGGAGTTCCAGTCGGGCTTCGGCTTCAACACGCCCCCGGTGAATCCCCCCGGGCTCGGAAGTTGGTTCCGCACGACGAGCGGCGGCGACGACGACGGCTTCATCACCAAGTTCTGCCACAATCGCTCCGCGTGTTGTGTCGAGTTGAACTGCTTGCTCGTGGCGAGCGCCGCCGAGTGCGCTGCCCTGAACGGCACCGCGTTCCACCCGAACCAGACCTGTGCTCAGACGAGCTGCTCGATCCTGTGCAACGTCTGCGGCAGGAAGTTCTCCGACCTCAATCGCAACGGCGTGCAGGACGGCGGCGAGCCGGGCCTGCCGGGTTGGACCGTGGAGCTGCGTGACTTGAGCAACGCGGTCTACGCCACCGCAATCACCGGAGCCAACGGCGACTACTGTTTCAATGGCATCCCGTGCGGCTCGTGGCTGGTCACCGAGGCGACGCAGAACGGCTGGGTGAAGCTGGCGCCCACCGGCGCTGGACACTCGCTGTCGCTGCCACTCGCGACCACGCAGAACGGTGTGGACTTCGGCAACTACGCCTGCCCGACGTCGCCACCCTGTAACCCGATGCCCCCCGGACTCGTCGCGTGGTGGCCGTTCGACGACGGACCGGGAGCGACCAAGGCCGCCGACGTGACGCACGCGGTACTCGGACGCAACCCTGCGCTGCTCGCGGGCGGCGCGGCGAGCGGCGACGGACTGCTCTGCCTCGCGGGCCCGACCGCCTACGCGGTGGTGCCGGCGACCCAGCAGAGCGCGCTCGACTTCGGGAGCGGATCCTTCGGCGTGTCCGTGTGGCTCATGCCCGACGCCAGCAACGCGACCGGCCGCGTCATCGTGGAGAAGCTGGGCGCCTCCACGGTCGGAGGATTCGCCGGCTGGTCGCTTCAGCTGGACGGCATGCAGTGCGTCTTGCGGCTCGAGACGGGGTCCGCCCCGCAGGTCGTGTCGGGTCCGTCGCTTCCGGCCAGCAAGTGGTCGCACGTCGTGGTGTCCGTGGACCGCACGACCGGTGAAGGCCGCTGGTATTTGGATGGGAACCCCCTTCCCACCACGCACTTCACGCCGGTCGCGGGTTCGCTCGCCAACTTCGCAGACCTGTTGATCGGTCAGTCCGACCCGGCGAATGGGACCGGCTCCGGGCTCCTGGGCTGCCTGGCGCAACTCGCGCTCTTCGGCACGCCGGTCAGCGCCGACGTGGCCGCCAAGGCGTTCGGTCCCGGACCTGGTACGGGACTACCGGTGAAGTGGTGCCCGGATTACGCGGTGTTGCCCGCCTCGCGCACCATCTGCTCGACCCAGAACTCGGTGCAGGTGTGCTTCAACATCGGCAACAGCAGTGCTTCGCCCGTCACCTACTCCTGGTCGCTGGCGGGACTTCCCGTGGGGCCGGGCTGCACGAATGCTGGCCCGACCCAGTTCAGTCCATCCTCCGGCACGGTCACAGTGCCAGCCGGCGGCCTGTCGGGCTCAATCTGCGTCACGATCTCGCGGCCGAACGGGTTCACGCAACAAGCCGCGACGGCGTGCTATGCGCTGACGTTCGTGA
>CAZADU010000562.1:0-8369 GCA_964483945.1 uncultured bacterium | reverse complement strand
ACCACCAGCTGATTGCGCGCGAACACCCGAGCGGAGTCGCGCAGCAGGCCGCGCTGGGTGACATGCAGCATCCATCGCTCGTCCGCCGAGGCGAACACATCGGCGACCGCGCCCTGTTCGATCTGGAACGCGAGCTGCTGTGAGCCCGCGAACTGGATGCGCACGCGCAGGCCCGACTGCTCTCGCTCGAGCTGACGCGCGATCTCGGTGAACGCGTCCGAGAGCGAGGCCGCGGCGAATACCTGGAGCGTACGCTTGGGGGGCGGGGTCGCCGCGCGCAGTTCGCCCGCGGCGCCGGCGAAGGGCACGAGACTCACGGCGAGTGCGACAAGGAAGCCGCCAGCCCACCTTCGGGTCATGCCTCCCACCTCTCTCGTCGGGCAAGGGATCATCGTGGATGGCCGTCGCCTGACCGCTTCCAGAACTCGGGACCATGGGACTCTACGGATTCGAGGCGGTCGAAGTCACGCCGGCGAACGGAGCGCGTGTCCCGTTCGACGCGACGACAGGCTTGCCGGGTGTTGGGGGTTTCATTCAGGTCCGCTGGGCGCCGAGTCTGACCTGTGGTGGAATCGCCCCGGCGGCACGCACCCGGCCTGACTGACGCAACCTGAACGTGCTCGGGCCCACGCGAGCCGCACTGACGTGGATGGAGGGGTGTCCATGGCCTATGACGAAGGGCTCGCCGAGCGGCTTCGTGAGGTGTTCCACGGCCACCGTGGCGTGAGCGAGAAGAAGATGTTCGGCGGCATCGCGTTCATGGTGAACGGCTACATGGCCGTGGGCATCGTCGGCGATGCACTCATGGCGCGCGTGGGCACGGAACAGTACCCGCAGGTGCTCCGCATGCCGCACGTGCGCGTGATGGATTTCACGGGCAAGCCGATGAAAGGCTACGTCTACGTGGCGCCGCCTGGATTCGACTCGCACGCCGATCTCGAGTCATGGGTCGAGCGCTGCGTGAAGTTCGTGGGCACGCTGCCACCGAAGTAGGCGGCGGCTGAGCGCGGCAGCGCCTTCTTGGCCGGGAAGTCCGTATGCGCGCTGGGAGATCTCTGGCAGGTCCCAGACCAGCCCCGCCGTGCCCCTCACCCGCGCTTGTCGATGGCGTCTCGCAGCCGCTCGAAATCGGCGGGCTCGTTGTAGACCTGCGCGGCGATGCGCAGCCAGACGCGGGCCTTGAACGCCAGGACCTGAGCCTCGATGCCATCTTCGTACAGGAGTGCATCCTTGAGGCTCCCTGACGCTTCCCGCGTCGTGCCGAAACGCTCGGGGAGCGGAATGGTGACCATGCTCCCGAACATGGCCTCGGGCGCGGGGATCTGGGTGCCCCAGTGGCTCGTGAGCATGCGCGCCGCACCATAGGCCACGCCGTGATTCCACTCGCGCATCGCATCCACGCCCAGCTCGCGCATGAACTCGAGTGCTGCCGGCGCTGAGAGCGCGGGCGAGGGGTCGCGCGTGCCGAGCATGTCGAACTCGGAGCTCATGCCGTAGGTGTAGCCCCACGAGATCACCGTCGGGTGGAGACCCGCCTGACGCTCGGGCGCGGCCCACAGGATCGCGAGCGGGCGCGCCGAGAACGCCCACTTGTGCAGGTTGCCTGTGTAGAAGTCCACGCCCAGCGCAGGCAGGTCGAGCGGCAGAGCGCCGGGAGCATGCGCGCCATCCACCAGTGTCGCCACGCCCCGTGCGCGGCACACAGCCGCGATCGCCGCGATGGGCAGCACCAGCGCACTGCCCGCGACCACGTGGTCCACGATCAGCATGCGCGTGCGACTCGTGAGCGCGGCCTCGATCGCAGCGACCACCGCGGAGGACGTGGTGCCTGGGTAGGGCAGCGCGACCGTGCGCACCACGGCGCCGGTGCGGCTCGCCACGTAATTCGCGGCTTTCGTGATGGCACCGTACGACTGGTCGGTGAGCAGGATCTCGTCGCCCGCGGCGAAGTCGAACGAGCGCAGCACCGCGTTGCAGCCGGTGGTGGCGTTGTCCACGAAAGCCAGGTCGTCGGCGCGTGCACCCATGAACTCCGCCACGGCGGCGGCCGCCGTTCGCATGCGAGGCGGCGCGCGAAGGACGAACTCCTTGACGTCGGCCAGTTCGCGCACGAGGAATCGCGCCGGCTGACGCTCGATCTCGGCGCGCACAGCATCCTGCGCGGCCTGCACGCGACGCGGCACCACGCCGACGGTGCCGTGATTCAGGTACAGGACCGCGGGGTCCAGGGGCCAGTGGGCGAGCATGGCGTGGCCGAAGGTGTGCTTCGAGATCGCCGGCGTGGGCATGAACGTCTCCTCGGGAAGCGGTCGGATGGCGCGTACGTGTGCACGCTAGCCGAACCCGGTGGCTCCGCGCACGTGCGCTCGCCCGCTTGACTCACCGCGCTCTCGCGCCGAGCGTGAACTCCCTAATGCCCGAACTGCCCGAAGTCGAGACTGTGCGCCGCATGCTCGCCATCGCCGTCCCCGGCCGCCGCATCGAGAGCGCGCATGTGTCGGCCAAGCGGCTGCGCACCCAGCCGCTCAGTTCGCTCCCCCGCCAGCTCGCGGGTCGCACGTTCGGCGAGCCGAGGCGCACGGGGAAGTTTCTGCTACTCGACCTGGACCACGGCCGCACGCTGCTGTCGCATCTCGGCATGAGCGGGCGCTGGCTGTTCTGGCCGCGCGGGCGCAAGCCCGATGCCGCGCTTCACCACGTTCACCTGAAGCTCGACTTCGAAGACGGTGCGACGCTCTGGTACCAGGACATCCGCCGCTTCGGCATGCTGCGCGTGCTGGAGACCGCGAAGCTCGCGCACGACGCGTCGCTCAAGCTCTTGGGCCCCGACCCGCTCGCCGAACGACGCGACGGCGCGGCGCTGTACCAAGCCGCGCGAGGCTCGCGCACGTCCATCAAAGTTTGGCTGCTGGACCAGCGGCGCATCGCGGGACTCGGCAACATCTATGCGAGCGAGGTGCTGTTTCGCGCGCGGCTCGATCCGCGCCGGCGCGCGGGTGCGCTCACACACGCGGAGTGGGAGCGCATCGCCGTCGAGATCCCCGCCGTGCTCGAGGAGAGCATCGCGCGGATGGGCACCACGTTCTCGACCTATCGCACGCTGTGGAACGAGCCGGGCCAGTATGGGGAGGAATTGCTGGTCTACGACCGGGCCGGCGAGCCCTGCCGGGTCTGCGGGGGCCAGGTGAGGCGGCTCGTCCAGGCCGGCAGGTCCACGTTCTTCTGTGCCGCCTGCCAGTCGGCCACCGGGGGCCGCCCGAAGCGTCACTTGTCGAAACGCTGACCACAGGCTTGCCGAGGTCTGTCATCTGAGAATTACCCGGGGCGCATCATGGGTCCCGAGATGAGCATCCTCCTCCAGCCACCCGTGAGCGCGAACCCCGCGCCATTTGCGGGTGCCGGTGGGACCCACGATTCCCGTGGACCCGCCGGTGCCGGGGCCGTACCATGCGATGTTTCCAACCACCTTCCCGTGCCTGCCGCCGGCGCCCCGCCGCTGCGAAAGGCCCCCGAGAGCTCGGAGTCCATTGCCATGATGTTCAGCACGCTGGGCCTGCCCGCGCCCCTCACCCAGGCGACGCGCGCAGCCAACCTGAGCGAACCGACACCCATCCAGGCCAAGGCCATCCCGGTCATCCTGCAGGGCAATGACCTGATCGGGAATGCCCCCAGCGGCTCGGGCAAGACGGGGGCGTTCCTGCTGCCCATGTTCGCCCGTCTCATGGATGGTCCGCAGAAGCTGCGCGGCATCGTCCTGACACCCACGCGCGAGCACGCCGCCCAGGTCGAAGCTCACGCCCGCGACTTCGCGCGCTTCACCGAGCTGCGCGTCGCGCTGGTGCACAACGCCGCCCCCATCGCCGTGCAGGAGCGCGTGCTGCGCGACCCCGGCGTGGACGTGCTCATCGCCACCGTGGACCGGCTGCTCGAGTTGCACTCGCGCAAGGCTCTGTTGTTCGAAGACCTCGAGATCCTCGTGCTGGACGAGGCCGACCGTATGGTGGACGTGGGCCAGGCCGGAGAGATCCGCAAGCTCCTGAAGCTCCTGCCCGAGACGCGCCAGACGCTGCTGTTCTCGGCCACGATGCCCGCCGAGCTCAACCGCCTCGCCAAGGAAGCGCTGATCGAGCCCGTGCGTGTGGACCTCGTCACGCCGCAGCCCTCGCCCGGCATCACCCATGCGATCTACCCCGTCTCGAGCTTCCTCAAGATCGAGCTCCTGGACCGGCTATTGGCGCGCTCGGGCGAGACGCGCAGCACCATCGTGTTCACGCGTCAGCGCGAGGGCGCCGACCGTTTGGCCCGCCAGCTCGAGCGCCGCGGCTATGCCGTGGCCACACTGCACGAGCGCAAGAGCCAGACCGAGCGCGAGCGCGCGATGGAGGACCTCAAGCGCGGACGGCTGCAGATCGTGGTCACCACCGACCAGGCCGCTCGAGGCCTCGAGTTGGCAGGGGTTGCGCACGTGGTCAACTTCGACGTGCCGCCCTCGCCCGAAGACTACGTGCACCGGATCGGCCGAGCCGGCCGCCCCGACGCGACCGGCGATGCGTTCACGCTCATGGCCCCCGAGGAGCAACGTCACCTGGCCGGTATCGAGCGATTTGTCGGACGTGCGGTGCCACGCGTGCTGCTGCCTGACTTCAACTACGGACTCAAGGCCAACCAGCTCCAGCAGCATGCCATCTACGACGACGAGCAGGCCCGCGCACGACGCGCCGCCATGGCGAAGATGGGTTTCGCCGTGGTGCGCCAGATGCCGACCACGGCGCACGGCGGCTTCCGCGCCGTGAACGCGCAGGGCAAGCCGCTCTCCAAGCCGGCGCCCAAGTCCATGTCGAAGATCGCGGCCCGCACAGCCGGCGCGATCGGGCGCGCGAAGCCCAGGCCCGTGATGCGCACGCGTGTTGCGGCGTCGATGCCGTCGCGGCTGGTCGTGAAGGTGACGCCCAAGCCGGTGGCCAAGCCGGTGGCCAAGCCGGTGGTGAAGCTGGCCGCCAAGCCGGTCGCCAAGCCATTGCCCAAGCTCGCGAAGAAGAAGCTGGTGACGAAGAAGTAACGGTCGCCCACGGATGGTTGAAGCCCCCGGCGAAGGACTCGCCGGGGGCTTCGTGTTATCGCGCACGGTGCGCTGCGCTGCGCGACTACGGGGTACCCAGCCGCTCCACCGCCAGTGCGTAAGCCGCCTCGGCACCGGCGGCGTCGGCTGGGGCAACGGTGACCATGTCGGGACTGCCGCCGCCTTTGCCGCGTGAGACGACGAGCAACTCGGGCACCAGCGCTTTCACATCCAGTGGCGTGTTCGCCTTGGCGCGCGCCACCACGAGCGAGGGCTCGGGCCCGCTCGTGCCCGACACCACCCACGGTGCGCCTGCCTCCAGGCACGCCAGCGCGAACGCGCGCGTGTCCTCGCGCGAGCGGTCGGCCGCGAATACCGCCACGCCTCGCGGTGGTGCGCCAACCGCCTCGCGCGCCTCCTCGGCGATCAGGCGTCGCGTGAGCACGGCGAGTTGCTTGCGCAGTTCCTCGCGCTCCTCCAGTGCCCGCTCCAGGTGCGCGATGAGTTCGCGCTCGCCGCTGCTACGGCGCCTGGCCGCATCCAGCAGCTGCTCGGTGCGCCAGGCATGGTCGCGGAGTGCTCGGCCGCCGCAGAGGAACGTGAACCGCACGTTGCCGCGGATGCGCTCCCAGCCCACGATCTTGACCGCACCCACTTCGCCGGTGCGGCGCGTGTGCGTACCGCCACAGGCCGACCAATCCCACTCGGGTACTTCGACCACGCGGATGCGGCCGGTCACCTTGGGCGGCTTTCGAAGTGGGAACTTCTTCACACCCTCGGCATCCGTCCAGTGCAGCACGAGCGCGCGGTCGTCCCACAACACGTGATTGGCCGCCTCCTCCACCGCCTGCACCGTGCGCCAGTCCACGTCGTCCAAGGCGACCTCGATCACGCTCTTCTCGGCCCCCAGCGTGCTCGACAGCGTGGCCGCATCCTTCAGCCGCTCGAACGCCGCCGACAGGAGGTGCTGCCCCGTGTGCTGTTGCATGTGGTCGAACCGGCGTGACCAGTCCAGTTCGCAGGCCAGCGCGCGGCCCGACGGCATCGTATCCACCACGTGCCAGACGCGGTCATCCTCGTCGGCCTGCACGTCCACGACTCGAGAGCCCGCGATGCGCCCCTGGTCGCCCAACTGCCCGCCGCTCTCGGGATAGAACCACGTATGGGCCAGCTCCACCGCCGGAGCACCGCGGTAGACGCCCACGTCGATGACGTCGCCCGGGAACTTCGTGGTGTAGCTGTCGTCGTAGTAGCGCCTCTCGGATCGCATGGTGGCTCACTTCCCCCGGGCCGTGGGGCGCTTCACACCCCAGCGTTTGAGCATGCGCCACAGTGTGGTGCGCGACACACCCAGCACGCGTGCGGTCGCCGTGGCGTTGTCGTCGTGGCGTGCCAGCACGCGCAGCACGTGATCTCGCGTGATCTCATCCAACGAGCGCGAGTCCGGGTCGCGCGGCCCGCGCGTGCGGCCGATGCGGCCGAGGGGCTCGGGCTCGTGCGTGTCGTCATCGGGCGGGGCCATCAAGAGCCGCGGCGAACGCACCGAGGCCGGCAGGTCGTTGGCGGTGAGCTGGTCGTGGTCGCTGACCGCGACCGCGTGCTCGATGGCGTTCTCCAGCTCGCGCACGTTGCCCGGCCACTCGTGGTGCACGAGTAACCCCATGGCCTCGGGCGAGAACCTCAGCTGCTTGCGCCCCGTGCGCCGTGCGGAGCGCTCCAGGAAATACGACGCCAGCAGCCCCACATCGCCCGCGCGCTCTCGTAGCGAGGGGACTTCGAGCTGCACCACGTTCAGCCGGTAGTAGAGGTCGGCGCGGAACCGCCCTTCGGAGACGAGTGACTGGAGGTCGCGGTGCGTGGCGGCGACGACGCGCACGTCCACGAGCCGCGGCGTGTTCTCGCCGACGCGGCGTACCTCATTGTTCTCGAGTGTGCGCAAGAGTTTCACCTGCGAGGAAAGCGGCATGTCGCCGATCTCGTCGAGGAACAGCGTGCCGCCATGCGCTTCCTCAACGAGCCCGGCGCGGTCGCTGCCCGCCCCCGTGAATGCCCCCTTGGCGTAGCCGAACAGCTCACTCTCGATGAGAGAGTCGGGCAGGGCGCCGACATTGACCGGCACGAACGGCCCCTGCGCGCGGCGGGACAGCACGTGCAGCGAGCGAGCGACCAACTCCTTGCCCGTGCCGCTCTCGCCCAGGATCAGCACCGTGCTCTCGGTGGGTGCCACGCGCTGGATGAGCCGCAGCAGACGTTGCATGCGAGCACTCGCGCCGACGATGGGCGAGAGCGGTACGTCGTCCGGTGCACGCCGCGGCGCACCAACGGCGGAGCGCGGCAGCGGCCCCGCGGGGTTGCGCGGCGGGCTCATCGGCGGCCGTGGCGGAAAGTTCGGGAGGGGCGCGTCACCGTTTCAAGATGACACGCTCAGGCAATGCTGCCAACCCCTGTTCCGCTCGGCCGGGACACTAGCTCCGGTCGAGCCTCGCTCGCTGGCCACCCTCGACCACGCGCAGCCTGGGCGGCCCGCTCCCGCCGCTCCCGCCTCGGACTCCGGCCTCGGCCTCGACCTCCGGTTCCTCCTCCGCCGACTGCTCGATCTCGTCGAGCCGCAGGAAGAAGAACGTCCAAGCGTATTGGATGACCGTCATGACGAGCGGGAACAGGAACAACCCCACCGTCACCCACGTGGACCACGCCGAGCCGGGCAGCGCGAAGAACAGGGCCGCCAGTGAGAACAGCACGGCGAGCGCGATGACGACCGAGATGGCGATCATCTCGAGCCAGCGTTCGAGCCGGGCCTGGGTCAGCTGGAAGGAGCGCGTGAAAGCTTGCAGCGGGTTGCCCTCGCGCAGCACGGCGACCTCGGTGGCGAGCGACAGCCGGAAGCCCACCCACACGCCCGGCAGTAGCAGGAACAGACCGGCGGCCACCATCGCCACGTTGCGGAGCACCTCGGTCACGAACAGCCACGGCAACCGTGCGAGCGCCTGACCGTAACACAGGATCGCGCTGGCGGGGCGAACGCCGTGAGGCGTGTTGTACACCGAGTTCGCACGGAAGCGCAGCATGCCCGCCACGAGCAGCGTGACCAGGAACTCCCCGAGCAGCACGACGCTCTGCAGCAGGAGGTTGCGCTCGGTCATCCCGTTGGGCTCGTCGGGCGCGGGCAGCATCGCCTGCATGGTCACCCACGGCGCATGCAACAACAGCGGCACCCACAGCGACTGGATGGGGTCGCGGCGGACGGCGAGGTCGAATGCGAGCGCGAACGTATGTCGCGCCGAGATGGGGAGTCGGCGGTGGGGTGTCA
>CAZADU010000561.1:0-2198 GCA_964483945.1 uncultured bacterium | reverse complement strand
AGGAAGGCGCGCTCGCCTACATGCGATCTCGCACGGCCGAGCGGTGCTGCACGTTCCTTCGCGATCACCTCCTGCCAGACAGCCGCATCCTCGACTGCGGCTGCGGTCCGGGCTCGATCACCGTCGGCCTCGCACAGTGGGCGCCGGACGGAGAGACTATCGGCATCGACCTTGGGGCGGAGCAACTCGATGGGGCACGCGCGCTCGCTCGCGACCTGGGCGTGCAGAACGTCACGTTCCGCCAGGGAGACATCTTCGCTCTTCCCTTCGAAGACGACAACTTCGACGTGGTATTTTCCCAGACAGTTTTGTTTCACATCCCCAATCCCGAGAAGGCACTGGCCGAGATCAAGCGAGTGCTTCGTCCGGGAGGATTGGTCGCGCTTCGCGACGGTATCCTCGCTTCTCACATCGTCTGGCCCGAAGAGCCGCTCGTTCAGGATATGCTTCGCATGTTTCGCCTTGGCGCGCAGCGTTCCGGCGGCAATTCCGATGTTGGGCGGGAGCTGGGGACCCTTCTTCACGCGGCGGGGTTCGATGATGTGTTCTTCAGCCTGGACTTCGTCCAGCCTGAGCGGCCCGAGGAACGCGCCGAGTATTTTTCTTTGCTGGCTAGTCTGTTCGAGGAAGACCTTGCGACCCTCGCCGTAAGCGAGGGCTGGATCACGGCGGAGAGGGTGGCCGAAGCTGCCACACTGTGCCGGGACCTCGCGAATGTACCAGGGTCGATTTGGGCAATGCCGTTCGGTCAGGCGGTCGGCCGCAAGCCCGGTGGAGATCAAGCCCGATCGAATACCAGATAACTGAGCGGTTTTCGGTGGGAGCTTCGCGTCTGGAGCACAGCGCTTGTGGGGGAGAGGCTTACGAAACAGCTGCTCTACCACTGAGCTACACCGGCGAAGTAGCGCGCCCATACCGGGCGCAGCGGCAGTATAGCGAACTCACTCCTGCCAACGCACTTCGTACAGCCGCACGGGATCTTCGAAACCCTTCAGTCGCACCTCGCCCCGATCGCCGTAGACGAAGTTCTTGCCCGAGAGAAGATGGCGCACTGCCTCCGGCACGAGGATCTCGCCGGCACCTGCCTGATCCTTGATGCGCGCCGCAAGAATGACCGCCGAACCGAAGTAGTCTCCGCTTTCTTCGATCGGCTCGCCGACGTTCAATCCGGCGCGAATGATGATCGGCTCACCGGCCGATTCGTTTCGTGCCGTAAACGCGCGTTGCAGGTCGACGGCGCAGCCGACAGCAGCCGTCGCCGAGACGAACGCGGCCATGAAACTGTCGCCATCCGTCTTCACCTCGATGCCTCCGTGCTGGCTGAGCACGTCTCGGGTGATGCGCTCGTGCTCGCGCAGCACCGCCCGGCCCGCCTCATCCCCGAGGCGCTGCATCATCAGCGTGTGGTCGACGAGGTCGGTGAAGAGGATGGTGCGAAAGACCGTTCCCGATCGCCCGGACAGGTTCTCTGGGACCGTTCGGTCGGGCGACAGGTGCAGGGCCTCGCGCACCGCACGTTTTTGGTCGCCGACGACGAACTGGGCGCTGCTGATGCGCGCCGCGACGTTCCGGGCGAGCGTAGCCCCCATCATCGTGTCATCACGCACGACGAGTGTTGGTATGTTGATCCGATCCGTCAGGTCGCCAAGATCGATGAACTCGGCTGCGTCGCGGAACGCGACGACATCGGCGGGTCTCATCCCGCTCTGAAAGGCCTTCGCGAGCAGCTGACCCTTCTCTACGTCATCGAATCCCAGGATGCCGGACGCGAGCGAACGCGTGAAGTACTCCCAATCTCCTGCCATCAGCTTTTCCGTCGCCCTGAGCTGCTGCATGGCGGGGTTCGTATCGTAATACTCCGCTCCCAAGATAAACGGGTTGACGATGATGAGTTGCTCGACCAACACCGGATGATCCACCGCGAACGCGATGGCGGTTGCGGCCCCGTGCCCGGCCCCGTAGAGCGGAAAGCGCTCCACTCCTGTGGCGCGCACGACGGCCTCGAGGTCGCGCGCGCGCGCGCTCAGCGAATAGTCGATCGGCCCTCCATCAGACAACCCGGTACCGCGAGCGTCGTGCACAACGACCTTGCGCCCCAGGCCCTGGAGCTCGTCGGCGCTCCAGAAGCCGACTATGCCGATGCCGGACTGCGCCATGTGCAGGCTGCCCCAGATCTGAGACGCCATGACGAACGGGGG
>CAZADU010000560.1:0-2605 GCA_964483945.1 uncultured bacterium | reverse complement strand
TCAAGATCTGGACCGAGTTGGTCCACCTGCGGCCCGGCACTCGCGAGCACTTCCTCGAGACACTCGCGGCCGAGTGGCCCGCGGAGGCCGAACGACTCGCGGCGCTCTATGCGAGGCGCGCGTACGTGCCCAAGCCGATGCAGCGCGAGAACAGTGCCCGCGTGGCCGCACTCGTGAGCGAGCACCCTCGCGCCGGGGCCCTGCCGCCGCTCATCACACCGGAACCGCCTGAGCTGGCCGTGCGCTACGGGCTGACGCTGGACCTGTTCGAGGATGTCGCGGCCGAACGGCCCTCCGCGTGAGGCGACGCCAGCCCTGTCCTGATCGAGACGCGTTCGTCGGGCTGAAGAGGCTGAAGCACCACGCGAGGTTCATGTAATGCTTGAACGGGGGATCCCCTCCCACCCCGCCGGGCCCCGAAACGCAACGGTCCGGCCTCCCCGAAGGGCGACCGGACCGCGCGAGCGAAGCTTGGAGTGCGGCTAGTTGATCAGCGCGGGCGACAGCCTGCCCAGTTCGATCCGGGCCTGGAGCTGGAAGCTCGAGTCCGGGAACTCGTCGATGACGCGCTGGAGGAGCGCCTTGGCCTCGTCGGGCTTCTTGAGCGCGATCTGGCAGCGCGCGGCGGCGACCAGCATCTCGCCGCTGGACTCGCGCTCGAACACGCCCACGAGTCCGGTGTACAGCGTGGCGGCCTCGGCGAGCTGGCCGTCGCTCTCGAGCGAATACGCGAGGCTGCGTTTGACCGTGCTGGCGATGAGGCCGGAGTTGTTCGCCTTCAGGTAGGCGCGGTAGTCGACGACCGCTTCCTTCCAGTTGCCGCGCCAGTAGGCGTTATCGCCCGAGATGCGCAGGGCGTCGGTGCCGCTCGGCGTGCCGCCGTATTGCTTGCTGACTTCTTGAGCGATCTGTCGCGAGCGGTCGTAGTCGGCGCGCCAGAACAGCTCATTCGCCTGTGCGAGCTTTTCGGCCGCACTGTTCTCGCGGCGGTCCTGGCCGGACTTCCAATAGTAGCCCGCAATGCCCAGCACAAGCACGCCCACCACGACGTAGAGGGCGATCCGGCCGTAACGCTCCCACATGCCGGTGGCCTGGTCGAGCAGCTCAGCACCCGGATCCTCGATGGCGTTCTTACGGGTTTCCAGCGACAAGTGGGGCCTCCGAACAGGGACGCGCAACAGCCGGCCAGCGGCCAGCACATGCAGAAGGGGTGAGACTTTACGGTTCTCGCCTCCCGAGCGTCAAGCCGGCGCGCAGTGTGCGCAGCAGGCGGTGCCGTGCGCCCGCACGAGCATCTCCGCTGGCCGGCCGCAGCCGGGGCACGGCGGCAATGCCGGACGGCCGCGAGCCACGTCCACGGCGGTGCGTAGCTTCACGTGCATCGCACCCGAGCGCAGTTCCTGCTCCAGGTCGGCGACGGGCCACGACCACTCCTCGATGCCCCACAGCCGTACTTCGGTGCGCATCTCCCAGCGTTGGCGCACCTCGGCAGCACGCCGCTCCCACTCCAGCTTGAGCGACATGGCGTCGCCGTGGTCCAGCTCGTGCTCTTCGCGCCCGGCGCGGCGTCGCTGGCGCTCCTCCTCCTCCTCGATGCGAGCCGAGAAGAACGCCCCGAGTCGGTCCAGCTCATCGTCGCGCAGGCGTCCGACCGAGACCGACCACTCGCGCTCGCGTTCCTCGGCCAGTGCCTCGAGCGTGTCGCGCGCCGCCTGCAACCAGGTCTCACGCAGGTCGGCCTCGAGCTCCTCGGGCATCTGGTAGAGCCCCTCGCGGCGGCGCACGTCGGGCATCTGCGCGGCCTGCGAGCGCTCCAGCACCTCGCCGCCCGTGCCCACCAGCACCACCCACTGCTCCTGCCACGGCAACCCGCCCCAGCGCGTGATCACGGCGTGGAATGCCACGCGCCGCTCGTAGCGCACCGGCCCGAGTCGCGGCGGTCCCCACGTGAAGCCGCGCACACGGCACACGTTGGCGATCCCGTCGGCGGGCGCGCCAGGCACGTGCGCGAGCGCGGTGCGGCGCGTGAAGATCGGCTCCGCGAGCGCGGCGTCCAGGATGCGGCGGCCGCCCGCACTGCCCGGCGCGATGAACCAGCCGCCGCGGGGAACCGTGGCGCGCGCCGGGTCGAACACGAGCCGCACGCGCTGGCGCCGCCAGCGCTTCTGCAGCGCAGCCGACAGCTCGACTTCCCAGTCTCCGCGAGGCGCGGCGTCGACCTTGCAGTCATGTGCCTCGAGCCAGCGGCCGACGAACTGGCGCCATTCGGGCGACTCGGCCGCGGTCTCGCCGCGCGGCACGTTCACCGACACGTTGATCCTGGCCGAACCGTGCTTGCCCGAGCCGTGCTTGGAAGCCCCGTTACGGCCCGCGCCTTTGCCGCGCACCCCCGGTTTGCGTAAGGCCTTCTTGCTCGCGCGCTTCTTCACGGCCGTGCTCATGAGCGCTCGTCCTCCGCCTCGCCGGCACTGTGGAACAGCATGCTCTGGCTGTCGCGCTGCTGCTGGTAGAGTTTGCGCGCCGTCACCAGGTGCTGCGCCAGCTCGGTGAAGCGTCGCTTGCGCACGTGTGGTGCGGACGACTCGGTCCAGCGGCGGAACACCTC
>CAZADU010000559.1:0-1829 GCA_964483945.1 uncultured bacterium | reverse complement strand
TCGGTGATCCAATTCTCGCCGCTGCCAACCACTGCCTGTGCCAGTCCTTTTTTAGATTCGATCATGTCGTCAATCATCTCTTCCAGCGTGCCCGTTGTGACAAATTTATGCACCTGTACGTTGCGCTTTTGCCCAATGCGGAAAGCGCGGTCTGTGGCTTGATCTTCCACGGCAGGATTCCACCAGCGGTCAAAATGAAAGACATGATTGGCACGCGTCAAATTCAAGCCTGTGCCGCCCGCCTTCAACGACAAAATAAAAATGGACGGCGCATGTTCATCTTCCTGAAAACGTTTGACCATTTGATCGCGCATTTTCGTGGATGTGCCGCCGTGTAAAAATTGAGTCGCCACGCCAAATTCTGTTGGCAGATAATTCGTCAGCATTTCACCCATCTCAGCAAACTGCGTGAAGATCAGGGCGCGGTCACCTTCCGCTGATATCTCTTCCAGCAATTCGCCGAGGCGTTCCAGTTTGCCGCTGCGCCCTGTCAAATCAACCAGTGGTCTTGATTCGCCTTTTTTGCCCTTGCGAGTCTGATGAAGATACTGCACGGGGTGATTGCAAATTTGCTTCAACTGCATCAACATGCTGAGTACCAGTCCGCGCCGCTGGATGCCCTCTTCCTCCTCAATTCTTTTCATGGCATCCTGCACCACCGCTTCGTACAAAGTGGCTTGTTCCTCTGTCAGGTTGCAATATACTTTTGTTTCCACTTTATTGGGTAGGTCTGTAATCACACGCGGATCAGTTTTGACGCGACGCAAAATAAACGGTGTGATCAACTGCTTCAGTTGCTTCAAGGCATCTTCGTCGTGATAGCGTTCGATGGGTAGTGAAAAATTCGCGCGGAACTGCGTGCGTCCGCCGAGATAGCCAGGATTCAAAAAGTGCATGATCGACCACAACTCGGAGAGCCTATTTTCAACGGGCGTGCCTGTCAGCGCAATGCGAAACTCCGCGTTGAATTTGCGGATCGCCTGCGTCTGTTTGGCAGCTGGATTTTTGATGTTCTGCGCTTCGTCCAAAATCACCGCCAGCCAATTGATAGGTTGGATGGATTCCGCATCCAGCCGTGCAACGGGATAGCTGGTCAGCATCACATCCTTGCCTTTGATTGCTTTGCGCATCGATCCGCCCTTCAGCCTGTCACTGCCCCGATGGATATAGGTTTGCAGCCCTGGCGCGAACTTGCCTATCTCGCGCTCCCAGTTGGTGACCACCGACGTGGGTGCGATCAACAAGACGGGCGCGGAAAATTTTCCCAGCCTTTCCTTTTCGTGCAGCAACAGCGAAATCGTTTGGATGGTCTTGCCTAATCCCATGTCATCGGCAAGGCACGCGCCCAAGCCCCACTTGCGCAGGAACGCCAGCCACGAATATCCAAATTGTTGATACGGGCGCAACTGACCGAGCAATCCAATGGGTTGATCCAACTGTTCCAACTTATCCGACTGCTTGAATTGCTCCATCCATTCGGCGAGCCAGCCTTCGGAGATGACTTCGTCCACGGGCAATCCACTTGCCGCTTCGCGCGATTCTCCGCCCAAGCCGATTCTTGCGGCGTCGAGCAGACTCATCTCGCCCTCAACTTGACCCTGCTCCCAAAACTTGATCGCGGCTTCGATTTGTTCCGCGTCCAACGCCACCCACTGTCCGCGAATTTGCACCAGCGGCGACTTCAACTTTGCCAGCGCCCTGAATTCCTGTTCCGTCAATTCCGTTTCACCGATGGATAACTGCCATTGATAGCTGACCAGATTCTCCATCGTCATTTTGCCTGGCGCGCCTTTTTCCTGTTTGGACTTCATTTTGACTTTCACGCCCAG
>CAZADU010000558.1:0-3148 GCA_964483945.1 uncultured bacterium | reverse complement strand
ACTGGTCACGCTGGGCTATGCGCCCGCGCAGGCCTCGGATGCGATCCGGCGAGTTTCGGAGGCCGCGGGGGATGCCGCGGCCGAGGAGCTGGTGAAGCGCGCGCTCGCGCTGCTGTCGCGGCCCACACTGGTGACCCGGTGACGCCGCCGCGCGGCAAGGGCGGCACGGGGGGCCGCGACGGAGGCGAGGGCATGGGTGAGATCCTGCGTCTGAAGCCGGGTACACGCACCGCGGCGGCGGTCGGAGCCGGGGGCGACAGGACTTCGAACGCCACTGACCGCTCGAACCCCAGCGTCGCCCGGAGCGCCGCTTCGCATCACCCGGAGCATCCGTCGCGCCTGGCCGACCCCTCGCCGTTCGCCGAAGACGTTCGCGAGGAGAAGCGGCTGCGGCCCCACTCGCTCGGCGAGTTCGTCGGTCAGACGCAGGTGCGCGAACAACTCGGCATCTTCCTCGCGGCGGCGCGACAGCGCGGCGAGGCCATGGACCACCTGCTGTTCCATGGGCCGCCGGGGCTTGGCAAGACCACGCTCGCGAGCATCGTCGCGCACGAGCTGGGTGTGGAGATCACGCACACGAGCGGACCCGTCATCCAGTTCCCCGGCGACCTGGCCGGCCTGCTCACCAACCTGGGCCCGTGCGGGATCCTGTTCGTGGACGAGATCCACCGGCTCTCGCCCGTGGTCGAGGAGTATCTCTACTCAGCGCTCGAGGACTTCACGCTCGACATCATGCTCGACCGTGGGCCCAGTGCGAGAAGCATGAAACTCACGCTCGATCCGTTCACCCTGATCGGTGCGACAACGCGCTCGGGACTGCTGTCCGCACCCATGCGCGCGCGCTTCGGTGTGACGCTGCGCATGGACTTCTATGGCGCGCCAGACCTGCTGCGCATCGTCCAGCGCTCGGCCGGAATCCTCGGCACTTCGGTGGACGCCGACGCCGCGTTCGAGATCTCTCGCCGCTCGCGTGGCACACCGCGCGTGGCGAACCGGCTGTTGCGCCGCGTGCGCGACTTCGCGCTCATCAAGGCCGATGGCGCGGTCACACTGCCCGTCACGCGCGAAGCGCTGCGCCTGCTCGAGGTGGACGAGCGCGGCCTCGACGAGATGGACCGTCGCATGCTCGAGGCGCTGATCCAGCGCTATGACGGCGGCCCGGTGGGGCTGCAATCGCTGGCCGTGGTACTGGGTGAGGACTCGGGCACGCTCGAAGACGTCTACGAGCCATTCCTCGTGCAGGAGGGCTTCATCCGCCGCACGGCGCGCGGCCGCGAGGCCACGCGGCTGGCGTACGATCATCTGGGGCTGGTGCTGCCGGCGAGATATCGCGGCGAGGGCGCTGTGCCCCTTGAGCCAACGCAGCCAACGCAGCCAGCGCAGCCCGAGCAGCCCGAGCTGCCGCTCGGCTGATGCAACTGCTCGACTACGCGCTGCCCGAAGCGTTGATCGCGCAGCACCCCGCCGAGCGTCGCGAGGACTCGCGACTGCTCGTGGTGGAGCGCGCCAGTGGGGCGCTCACCGACGCGCGCTTCGCAGGTCTCGGCCAGTGGCTGCGCACCGGCGACGTGCTGGTGGTGAACGAGACGCGCGTGCGCCCGGCGCGGCTGATGCTCCGGCGGCCGACCGGCGGGCGGGTGGAGTGCCTGTTCGTACGGCCCGGTCCCGCCATGGACGGACACGCGACCTGGCGCGTGCTGGCCAGGCCCGCGAAGCACGCGCACCCCGGCGCACGCCTCGCCACGCCGGACGGTGCGCTCGTGGTGGAGGTGGTGGCTGCGGGCGAGCAGGGCGAGCGACTGCTGCGCGTGGCGGAGGGCTCACTCGACGACGTGATGCGCACGCAGGGTGAGATTCCGCTGCCGCCCTATATCCACCGGCCACCCACGCTCGAGGACGCCGAGCGCTACCAGACGGTGTACGCACGTGTGGATGGCGCCGTGGCCGCACCCACGGCGGGGCTCCACTTCTCGGAAGCCCTGCTCGCCTCGCTCGATGCCGCCGGCGTGAAGCGCGTGTCGGTCACGCTGCACGTGGGTCCGGGCACGTTCCGGCCCATCACGGCCGACGATCCTCGCGATCACGCGATGGAGGAGGAATGGTTCGAGGTGGGAGAGGAAGCCGCGCGACTCATGCGCGAGGCGCGCGAGCGCGGCGGCCGCATCGTGGCCGTGGGCACCACCACGGTGCGCGCGCTGGAGTCCATGGCCGATGCCCACGGCGGGCGCATCGCCGCCGCCATGGGCTGGACGCGCAAGTACATCCTGCCGCCTTACGAGTTCAGCGCCGTGGACGCGCTCGTGACCAACTTCCACCTGCCGCGCACCACGTTGCTGCTGCTGGTGGCCGCACTGGCGGGCGAGGGGCTGCTGCGCGAGGCCTATGCGCATGCCGTGCGAGAGGAGTACCGCTTCTACTCCTACGGCGACGCGATGCTGGTGGTGTGAGAACGCGACGTCCCGCGCCGTCAGTCGATCAGCACCAGCCGCCGGACCGCCGAGCCCACCGGGCTCATGACACGGAGGAAGTAGACACCCGGTGGCGCCAGGGAGCCGTCCGAGCGTTTGCGGTTCCAGCGCAACTCGTGCTCGCCGGGGAGGAACTCGGCCCGCCTCGCCAGGCACAGGACGCGCCGGCCCCCGATATCGTAGATGTCGGCGTCCACGTGCGCACTCGTGGGCAGCGATAGCCTCAGGACATGGTCGGAGCGGCTCGGGTTGGGGCGTGGCGCAGTCAGGTTGAACGGCGGTCCCGGGGGCTTGGGCGCGAACGCATCCGGGGGGCCGCCGTCGCCGACGGGTAGCGCCGGCTGGTTCGAGGTCAGCAGCCCGAACTCATGCGCCCCCAGGTCCGGGAAGCCTTGGTAGAGTCGTGGCCCGGTCTTGTGTCGTGTGTTGATGCCCTGGATGCGACGGCCGCGGTCGACCTGCACGGCGCCGGCAGTAGGGCGGAAGTCGTTCGAAGCGCTGTCCACGAATGTGGGTGCTGCGGTCACGCCATTCGCCTCCCAACGCAGGACGCTCTGCACGTAGTTCCACGATCGCCCGATCCCCTTCCACATGAGGTACAGACCACTCGGGTTTGTCGTGTACCACAGGTTGTGATCGAAGATCGGTCCGAAGAGCGTCACGGTGGTGTCGAGCCCACC
>CAZADU010000557.1:0-2317 GCA_964483945.1 uncultured bacterium | reverse complement strand
CCCGTGGTCACGAGCTCGCGCGCGATCTCGAGCGATGCCTTACCGATGCCCTCGGCCTGGGCGAGCGTGCCGCTGCGCACCGCCTCGTCCAGATCGCCCGGGAATTCCGCGACCACGCGAGCCGCGTTCTCGAACGCCCGGATGCGGAACGGGTTGTCCCCCTTGAGGGCGAGGGAAGCGGCGATCTGCTCGAACACCTGCCGCACGGCGCGCCGGTCCATGGCGGCGGAACGTACGTCGAGGGCGGGGGAAGGGGGAAGAGGGACGGGTGAGAGGCGCGATCCGGTAGGCGCACGCCGGCACACACTGCGGTTGCGACGCGCCAGCCCTCAGGGATATTGAGCCCATGCACACTCGACTGCTCGCCGTGCTCTGCACAGCGCTGCTGGGTCGCCCCTCGACGCCACCCGTTCCGCTCATCCACGCGAACGACAACCGCCAGCCGGCGGGCACTCTCGCACATGGCGTGCTCACCCTCCGCCTGGAGGCGAGCCGCGGCCTGTGGCATCCTGAAGCCGAGGACGGCTTCGGGCTCGAAGTGCAGGTGTTCGGGGAGGAAGGGAAGCCACTCCAGAATCCCGGACCGCTGATTCGGGTGCCGGAGGGGACGGAGATCCACGTCAGCGTCCGCAACGCGATCCCCGGCGCGACGCTCGTGATTCACGGGCTGGTTACCCGACCGGCGGCGGCGGAGGACAGCGTCGTGCTCGCGCCGGGCGGCGTACGGGAGCTGCGCTTCATCGCGGGCGCGCCCGGGACGTACTTCTATTGGGCGACGACGACCGGCGTCCCGATCGAGAAGCGCAACAAAGTGGACAGCCAGCTCAGCGGCGTGTTCATCGTGGATCCGGCCGGGGTGAAGCCCGCCGACCGGGTGTTCGTGATCGGGGTGTGGTTCGACTCACTGACGGTGGGTGGTGCGCGCGACAAACGTGAGATTCCGACCATCAATGGAAAGATGTTCCCGTACACCGAATCGTTTCAGTACGCGGTGGGCGACACGGTGCGGTGGCGCGTGATCAACGCGAGCGACCGGGGCCACCCGATGCACCTGCACGGGTTCTACTATCGCGTGGACAGTCGCGGCACCGCCGCGCGGGATTCGCTGTACACGCCTTTGCAGCGACGCCTGGCCGTCACGGAGCGGCTCCAGTCTGGCGCGACGATGACCGCCACCTGGTCGCCGGACCGGCCCGGAAACTGGATCTTCCATTGTCACATCCTGTTTCATGTCGCGCCCGATCTCGCGCTGTCCCCGCCGGCGCACGAGATGCACGCCGGTGGGATGGAGCGCATGTCGGGGATGGTCATCGCGCTGCACGTGCGGTCCGCTCCCGGCGCGGCGCATCCCGCCACGGTGGGCGAACCGCGGCGGCTCCGGTTGCTGGTGCAGTCGCATCCCAACGTCTATCGACAGGACCCGGGCTTCGGCTTCGTGTTGCAGCAGGGCGACACGCCTCCCACGCCGGATTCGATCCGCATTCCGGGGTCGCCGATCGTGGTCACGCGCGACGAGCCGCTGCACATCGCGGTGGTGAATCGTTTGACGGAGCCGACGGCCGTTCACTGGCACGGCATCGAGCTGACGAGCTACTACGACGGGGTGCCCGGCATGAGCGGCGAACCCGGGCACGTGGCGCCGTCGATCGCGCCGGGCGATTCGTTCGTGGCGGTGTACACGCCACCCCGCGCCGGCACGTTCATCTATCACACGCATATCGACGATGTGCGCCAGATGGAGTCGGGGTTGTACGGCGCGCTCATCGTGCTGCCGCCAGGGCAGGCGTACGACTCCACCACCGACCATGCGCTGGTGTTCGGGCGGCACGAGTACGCGGACACCATCGACGTGCTGCTGAACGGCAGCGCGCACCCAGCGCCGCTCGTGCTGCGGGCAGGGGTGATGCACCGGCTGCGGATCATCATGATCCCGTCGGCGGGTGTGGGCGACGTGCTGCTCTGGTCGGACACCTCCCTCGTCACCTGGCGCGCGGTCGCCAAAGACGGTGCCGACCTCCCACCGTACCAGGCGACGGTGCGCCCGGCTCGACAGCGGGTGGCGGTGGGGGAAACGTACGATTTCGAATTCACGCCGGCGGGGCCGGGGAATCTACGGCTCGAGCTGCGGCTCGAGCGGCGGGACAGACCGAACCTGTTGGTGACGATGCCGGTCGAGGTGCGCTAGCCCTTCGGCAGGAACCCATCCATCGCCGCGACGAACTGCTCCGTCGCCTCGACGTGCGGGCAATGCCCGACCGGCAGCTCGACCAGTTCAGCGTGCAGGAGTTCCGCAAGCTCGCGCGAGCCTTCGATCGGG
>CAZADU010000556.1:0-1942 GCA_964483945.1 uncultured bacterium | reverse complement strand
GGATAACAGCGGGTAGTGCACGACCTGCACGAACCAGATCACCCCCGCCATGTAGAACGTCGCCGCTGCGTGCAGAATCAGGAGCCAAGTGCGCGCCTCGGCTGCCGTCACGACGCAATGGCCAGTACATCTGCTGTCTGTACAGCTTCCGGGATCATCTCGAGACATCCCCCTGGAATGGTGGCTCGCTTCGTTCAGCGGACGAATCAAGCAGGACGCTTCCAACAAGACAGGCGAGAAGGCAACAGGCCCGCGACAGTACTCCAGGGCCTCTCAGCTTCCGAACATGCCATGCCGCGTGCGCTCCTCACCGCGGCGCGCGCGTCGTCGAGAACGCGGCGCAAATCAAGATCGGATCGCATGAAGTCGCACTCGCGAGTGGCCAGATGTCGCTAAGCTTCATCCAGCCGTCCCAGCGGGCGGGAAGGAGCACGAGCCCTCGAGCACAACCTTTGACCGAAGCATCACCGGATACCGTCTGGACTCCCCACCATCTGGCCGTGACGTGTTCGTGTGAACCCTTTCGAGTTACGCTGCGTCACATGTCCTTTGCGCGACGGACAATCCGGTGACGCTCGGAGATCTCATTCGGCTGATTCTCAACATGCAGACGCGCCGGTTCCCTGGCGGGAGGTCGGAGCGGATGCGCGGTACGAGGAGCTGATGCGCCGCATGGGATTCGCGTCTGTGGCGCAGGGGCAATCGATCGTGAGCGAAGTAGGCCGATGTCGGATGCGGAGCAACGGCGGCCGAGCGGAAGGCATCACCAGGAGGGACCCATGAATGCTGTCCGGTTTCCCGCAGCCGCCGCGCTGGCGCTGAGCGCCGCCTGCCTCGCCAGCGTGTGTCCAGCCCCTGCGGCCCACGCCGCGGGGGCGCCCCGCTTTGCCATGCGGATCGAAGGCGGTCCGGTGTGGCAGAGCCGCAACGACGTGCAGATACCGAACGATGCCTCGGGCACCCGCTTCTCGCTGTACGAGCTCGTAGGTGCCGGTCCGTGGCCCGCGGCCCGCGCCTACCTCACGTGGCACATCGGCGGGCGGCATGCGCTGCGCGCGCTGGTGGCACCGTTATCGATCACAGGGACCGGCGTCCCGGGCCAGACGATCAACTTCGCGGGCTCCACCTTTGCGTCCGGCGTGCCCGTCGAGGCGACGTACCAGTTCAACTCCTACCGGCTCACCTACCGCTACCGATTGCACGAGGGCGAGCGCTGGACGTGGTGGACGGGATTCACCGCCAATGTGCGCGACGCGAAGATCGAGCTCAGTCAGGGTGCCATCACGAGCAGTAAGCCCGACCTCGGATTCGTGCCGCTGCTGCACGTTGCGGGCGAGTGGCGCTTCGCGCCGCGCTGGCGGCTGGGCCTCGATGCCGACGCGCTGGCCGGAGGCCCGGGCCGCGCCGAGGACGTCGCGCTCATGCTAGGCCGCGATCTGGGCGACGCCTGGACCCTGACCGCCGGCTACCGCACGCTCGAGGGCGGCGCCGACGTGGACGAGGTCTACGCGTTCGCGTGGCTCCATTACGCCGTCGTGGGGATCGAGCGCCGGTTCTGAGGAGCGCGGGACTCTTCGATGCATGAGGATGGTCGAAGCACCGAGTGTGAACGGCGGTCTGCCAAACCCCGTGCCGCGTGCCCGCTCAATTCCGTCGCACAACGTACTGCGCTATCGTCTTGCCCCGTGGCCCCGTAGCTCAGACGGATAGAGCAGCGGTTTCCTTCTGTGAAGCGGCCGCCCCACGTCAAGCGCGATGTTAGGGGTGTGCTGCTCGAGCGGGATCGTTTCAGAGTGATCCTGCTCGCGATGGTCGTGGTCGTTGTCCTCAGCGAGGTTCCTCAGCCTTCTGTCCGCGCTCGTATGTGGCAGCGCGCAGGCTGCCGGCGCAAGAGGATCATGCGATGGGGGCGGAGACCCGATCTAATGAACGGCCTCGACGG
>CAZADU010000555.1:0-2034 GCA_964483945.1 uncultured bacterium | reverse complement strand
TCAGGCGCCCTTGCGGAGCTGGACCCACAGCGAGAGCTGGTGGTCCTCGATCCCTTCGGGAATGTCCTTCGCCTCGCGGCCGATCTCCTCGCCATCCTGGGTGAGCACGACGCTCACCGTGGCGGAGCTCACGTCGGGCGGTAGCGACAGCGTCATCAGGCACTGGAGCATGCGGCCATCGTTGTCCGCGTTGGGGCGCGGCAGCGGCCAGTCATCCGTGTCGTTGTTGAGCGAGTTGCCGTGCCAGGGCGAACCACCGACGAATGCGTTCGTCTCCCGCTCCCACAGCCTCAGCTCGTAACTGCCCGTTCGTTTGGCGGAGACCTTGACGCTGGCCGAGATCCGTCCGCCCCCTGTCGAGAACCGCACCGTCTTCATGACCTACCCTCCCTGATGTCCCGTGAGTGCGGGCAATTTAGCTTCGCACGCGGTGCGACGCCAATCGGCGCCGGAAGGCTGCCTCCAGCGTGCGGGATGTGCAACGCCATGTGCCCGTGCGGCAGCGGAGCCGCCTGCGAGCCGCACCCGCGGAGTTCACGCGTCCGGATCGCCCACGCCGCCGGACTCGCCCTCGGCCAGCTTCAGCGCCGACTTGCGCTTGCGGCGGAAGAACTCGCGCAGCAGCTCGCCGCACTCCCCCGCCAGCACGCCGTGGGTCACCTGCACGCGATGGTTCAGCCGCCGCTCCCCGACCACGTCCAGGACCGAGCCGCACGCGCCGGCCTTGGGGTCGGTGGCCCCGTAGACCAGGCGGCCGATGCGCGCCAGCACGATCGCGCCCGCGCACATCGAGCAGGGCTCGAGTGTGACGTACAGCGTGCAGTCCGAGAGTCGCCAGCTGCCGAGCGCGTTGGAGGCGGCCCCGATCGCCAGCACTTCGGCGTGCGCAGTGGCGTCTTGGAGCGCTTCGGCCTGGTTGTGACCGCGGCCGATCACCATACCGTCGTGCACCACGACGCAGCCCACGGGCACCTCGTCACGACGCAGCGATTCTTGCGCCTCGCGCAGTGCCGCTCGCATGCCGGACTCGTCATCCACGATCAGCATGACGGCTACGGAGACGTGCGCGCGGAGTCGGGCTTCACGCGTTGCGGGAACACCTCGCCCCAGCGCTGCGCGATCTTGGCGAGCACCTCCGAGTACGGCGGCGCCGACGTGGTGAGTCCGACCGCGGTGGTGTTCAGGCCCGAGGCCTTGACCCCGATGATGTTGCCGCCCGCCTCCTGTCGCTGGCCCTCGAGTGTCTCGTTGCTGCTCGCAGTCCACAGCAACCGGCCGGTGGAGTCCACGAGTGCGGCACGCAAGTGCACGGTAGTGCTGGGGCGGCCCGACTGGTCGGCCTCGAGTTGGAGTTGCTCCATCTGGTCGACGCGTACCGTGAGCAGCGCGCGCGCACGAAGCGTGCGCGAGAAGAACGGGGCGTCGAGCGAATCGAGGCGCGGTTCGCGCAGCAGCTTCGTCTGGAGCGACTTGAGCAACGAGTCGCCACCCGCCCGGAGCAGGTTGTCGCGCACGATGAACGGCGACACCCAGCGATGTCCGCTCGGCTTGAGTGCCTGGCCGACGGCGTTCTCGACCAACTTCCGGTGCTCCGGGTTGTCGTTGTAGGTGGCCGCGGGCAGCAGCGCGATGCTCGCTGCCGGAAAGCGCGCGAGTTCGGGCGAGACCCAGATGAGGTCGTTGCCGCTCGTCTTCTTGTCGGCGGCCGGAACCGCGCTGGCAGCCAAGGCTACGACGACCGCAGTGAACGACAGCAGGCGCGACAGGCGCATGGGCTGGACCTCCGAAAGCGGCGAGCGCCTCAGGGTATCAAGACGGCCGTCAGTGCCCGGGCCGAACGCGGCCCTCGCGCGCCGGCAGGACCGCTCGGCGCAAAGATGTATGGCGGGCCCAGGAGGATTTGAACCCCCAACCTTCTGATCCGTAGTCAGACGCTCTATCCAATTGAGCTATGGGCGCGGATGGTCGTGCAAGGGGCGGTACAAGATTCGAACTTGTGACCTCTACGATGTCAACGTAGCGCTCTAACCAGCT
>CAZADU010000554.1:0-3757 GCA_964483945.1 uncultured bacterium | reverse complement strand
GGTCCAAGAGCCACGCGTGCTCGGGGCCCAGTGCCGGGTAGTCGAGCCCTGCCGAGACCGAGTGCGTCTCGCGGATCATGCCACGCTCATCCTGAAGCACCAGCGTGCGCGTGCCATGCAGCACGCCGATGCTGTGCTCGGGCACGCGCGCGGCGTGGCGGCCCGTGCCCAGCCCCTCGCCCCCGGCCTCCCCCCCCACCTTGCGCAACGCCCCATCGTCCAGGAACGCGTGAAACAGGCCGATGGCATTGCTGCCGCCACCCACGCACGCCACGAGCTGGTCCGGCAGCCGGCCGAGCCTCTCCAACGCCTGTGCGCGCGCCTCGATGCCAATGACACGATGGAAGTCACGCACCATGCGCGGGAACGGATGCGGGCCCAGCACCGAACCCAGCACGTAGTGCGTGTCGCGCACGCGCGTGACCCAGTCGCGCAGGGCCTCGTTGATGGCGTCCTTGAGCGTGCGGCTGCCCGAATCCACCTCGCACACCGTGGCGCCGAGCAGCTTCATGCGTTCGACATTCAGCTTCTGGCGGCGTGCGTCCTCGGTCCCCATGTACACGACGCATTCGAGCCCGAACTTGGCGGCGGCCGCCGCGGTGGCCACGCCGTGCTGCCCTGCACCCGTCTCGGCGATGACACGCGGCTTGCCCATGCGCCGCGTGAGCAAACACTGGCCGATGGTGTTGTTGATCTTGTGCGCGCCGGTGTGCAGCAGGTCCTCGCGCTTGAGCAGCACGCGGCAACCGGCACGCTCCGAGAAGCGCACGGCCTCAACGAGCGGCGTGGGCCGCCCGGCGAAGTCGCGCAGCACGGCGTCGAGTTCATCGCGGAACGCCGGGTCGGCCTGCGCGCGCTCGTACTCGCGCTCAAGTTCCTCGAGCGCGGCCACGAGCGTCTCGGGCACGAACCGGCCGCCGTAGGGACCGAAGTGGCCGCTGGAATCCGGCAGCGTGGGACGCGGGCTCATCGCGCCTGCTCGAGTTCGGCGTCGCACAGGCGCACGGCCTCGACGTAGCGCCGCACGCGTTCGGGATCTTTACGCCCGGGCGAGGCCTCCAGTGCGGATGACGCGTCCACACCGAACGGACGCAACACGCGCACTGCCTCGGCCACGTTGTCCCCGGAGAGCCCGCCGGCGAGCATCACGTCGCGCCGCGAGGTGATGCCGCGCGCCGTGTGCCACGGCCACACCCGGCCGGTGCCACCGTCGAGGCCGGGTAGCGCGGTGTCGAGCAGCAGCAGGTGCCTCGGGGCCGGCTCGTCCCCTCGCACTTCGCCGTCAGGCGTCACCGCCATGGCGAACGTGCACGGCAGCGGGAAGTCCTCGGGCCAGGCGGCCGGGGCGACGCGGTGTAGCTGCACACGCGCAGCATTCGCGCGGCGCGCCAGCTCGAGCGCCTCGTCCGGTGCGACGCCCACCATCACCGCCACCGTGACACCGCCGCCCAAGGCCGCGGCGATCGCCGCGGCGGCTTCGGGCTCGATGCGCCGCGGGCTCGCGCTGTTGACGATGAAGCCCAGCCAGTCCGCACCACACGACAGCGCCCACGCCGCATCGTCGCGATGGGTGAGCCCGCACACCTTCACCACCGTGCGGCGGCTCACGCCTCACCTGCGCGTGTCATGCGACGCCGCGCGCTGCGGCCGCCAGTTCGGCGAGCTTGGCCGCAGGGTCTGGGCTCGTGGCGAACACCTCGCCAATCAGCGCCGCGTCGCAGCGAGTCAAGCGCAGTCGCACCAGGTCGGCGGGCGTGGACAGCCCGCTCTCGGCCACGGCGGTCACGGCGGGCGGCACCAGTGGCAGCAGTCTTGAGGAGAGCCCCATGTCGAGCTCGAATGTGTGCAGGTTGCGGTGGTTGATGCCCACGAGCGTGGCCCCGGCGCGGAGCGAGGCGTGTAACTCCTCCACCGTGTGCACCTCGACCAGCGGGTCCAGCCCCAGCAGACGTGCTTCGCCGATCAGCCGCTGCAACTCGGTCTCGGACAACAGCGCGGCCAGCAGCAACACACCGTCCGCTCCGCGCGCGGCCGCGTCCAGCAGCTGATAAGAGTCCACCACGAAGTCTTTGAGCAGCAAAGGCAGTGAGACCGCCGGTCTCACTTCATTCATCCAGTTCAAGTCTCCAAGAAAATGATCGGGTTCGGTGACGAGTGAGATGGCGGCAGCACCCCCGGCCTGATAGAGCCGGGCGAGTGCGACCGGGTCCACATGCTCGTTCAGCACGCCCTTGCTGGGTGAGGCGCGCTTCACCTCGCACAGGAGCTTCACGGGCAGGTGCGGACCACCGCGGCGTAGCGCGCGCTCGAGTCGGCCGGCGGGCTCGGCGGGGCCGAGTCTCGCGCGCAGCTCGTGCACGGGCATCGCGAGCTTCATCTCGGCGACGCGGCGGCGACGATCATCGGCGATGCGCGCGAGGAACGTGCCAGCGCTCAACGTGCGCCCCCCCACGCGGGGCGAGCCTCGGGCGTGGAGTCCCGGCGCGTGCGCACCACCACGGTGGCCGAGACCAGATCGTGCAACGTCTGCCGCCGTGGCGTGAATACTTGCATCACGTAGCCCACGCCCAGTGTCAGCAGTGTGAGGAACTGCGCGAAGTAGCGCCAGGTCGCGCGTCCAAACGAGACGCGCTCGCCGCGCAGGCGGGTGACGTGCAGACCCATCACTTGCAGTCCGAGCGTTCCGCGCGCAGGTCCCGAGATCAGCAGCGCGCCGTAGAGCCAGCTCAGGACGACCTCCAGGCACGACACCATCCACCACGCCATGGAGTCGGGTCGCCACTCGCCCGTCATGTCGAGTCCGTACAGCACACGAATCGTGGCGAGCGGGAAGAACAGCACGAACGAGTCCAAGAACACGGCCGCCGCACGCCGCCAGAAGCCGCCGTAGACGAGCGACGCCTCGGCGGGCAAGGCGCGCAAATGCGGCGCCTGCGTACCCAGCAGCTCGGGGTCCACGGCGACCACTCCATGCTGCAGGCCCTCGCCACATAGTGTGCAATTGCGCGTGCCGTCCGGGTTCCAGGTGCCGCAGCGCTGGCAGAACATGGCGGGCTCAGCCGCGGAACGCGGCGAGCTCTCCGAGCTTGCGCGCCGCGTCGCCCGAGTCGAGCCCCTGCTGCGCACGCGTCACGCCGGCCTTCAAGTCGTCAGCCACTCCGGCCACCACCAGTGCGGCGGCGGTGTTCAGCACGACGATGTCGCGCGCCGGGCCCTTTTCACCCGCGAAGATCGCGCGGATGCGCGCCGCGTTCTCCTGCGGACTGCCGCCAGCGACCGCCGCGCGATCGGTGTGCGCGAGTCCGAGTTCGGCGGGGTCGAGCATGTACTCGCGAATGACCCCGTCCTTGAGCTCGGCAACGTGGCTCTTGGCGAACACGCTCAGCTCGTCCATGCCGTCGGCGCCGTGCACGACCATGGCGCGCTCGCTGCCCAGTTCGCGCAGCACCTCGGCCAGCGTGGTGACGTAGCGGTCGTCGTACACACCCAGCAACTGACGGCTGGCGCCGGCCGGGTTCGTCAGCGGCCCGAGCAGGTTGAACACCGTGCGCACGCCCATCTCTCGTCGCGCGGGGGCGGCGTTGCGCATGGCCGTGTGGTAGTTGGGCGCGAACAGGAACGTGATGCCGAGCATGTCGAGCGAGCGGCCGGCACTCTCGGGCGTGAGGTCCAGTCGCACGCCGAGTGCTTCCAGAACGTCGGCGCTGCCCGTACGACTCGACATCGCGCGATTGCCGTGCTTGGCCACCGCCACGCC
>CAZADU010000553.1:0-4739 GCA_964483945.1 uncultured bacterium | reverse complement strand
GTTCACGCCTCGGACTTCACGGGGCGAGCCATCGAGCACGTGCTGCTGGACCGCGTGCGCGCGCATCCCAACATCGAGCTGATCGAGGACCAGCTAGCGGTGGACTTGATCCTCGACTCACGGCTCGGCCGGCGTCGTTCGTCCCGCCGGGACACGTGCTGGGGCGCCTACGTCATGGACCGGGCGACCGGCCGCATCCGTCCCGTCACCGCGCGCGCCACCGTGCTCGCCACCGGCGGTTCGGGCAAGGTCTACCTCTACACCACCAATCCCGACGTGGCCACGGGCGACGGGCTCGCGATGGCCTACCGCGCCGGAGCGCCGGTGGAGAGCCTCGAGTTCGTCCAGTTCCACCCGACCTGCCTCTACCATCCGCTGGCACGCACGTTCCTGATCAGCGAGGCGGTGCGCGGGGAGGGCGCGGTGCTGCGAACGCTGGACGGCACGCGCTTCATGCCGGGGCTGCACCCGCTCGCCGAGCTGGCGCCGCGCGACGTGGTGGCGCGCGCGATCGATCGTGAGATGAAGCGTCGCGGCGAGCCGCACGTGTGGCTGGACCTTACGCACGTGCCGGCTTCGCGCATCCGCGCGCGATTCCCGAACATCGCCGCGCGCCTGCACGAACTCGGGCTGGACCTCGCCCGCGAGCCGATCCCGGTCGTGCCCGCGGCGCACTACCAGTGCGGCGGCGTGCAGGCCACGCTGGCGGGGCGCACCGGATTGAATGGATTGCACGCCAGCGGCGAGGTGGCCTGCACCGGGCTGCACGGCGCGAACCGGCTCGCGAGCAACTCGCTGCTCGAGGCACTGGTGAGCGCGCACCACGCCTCGGCCGACGTGCGGGCGCGACTCGCGGACGTGCCGCACGCGCCGCGCGCCGAGGCCTGGCGCACGGCCGGCACGCGACCGCCGCGCGGAGGCGTGGTGAGCGACCACAACTGGGAGTCCGTTCGCCGGGTCATGTGGGACCTGGTCGGCATCGTGCGCAGCGACGAGCGGCTGGCGTTCGCGTCGCGCCGGCTGGCGCTGCTCTCTGACGAGATCGAGCGGGATTACGACCAACTGCGGCTCTCGCCCGACCTGGTGGAACTGCGCAACATCGCGCTGGTAGGCAGCCTGATCGTGGCATCGGCCATGCGCCGCCGTGAGAGCCGAGGACTGCATTATAATCTCGACCATCCGAGGAGAGTGGCCGTCTGGGGCCGGCGGCGGGTGGTGCTGCGCCGGCGGGGGGGGCGCGGGGGGCGGCTTGTGCCGGGCTCCGGAGCCCGCCTATAGTCGCTGCCGCCTCGGGGAGGGCGCGCATGAGCCAGGAGATGCTGTTCCGCGACGCCGTGGATGAGTTGCGCGAACGCGGTGGACGTTTCGCCCGCGAAGCCTACGTGTTCCTCGTGGGCGCGCTCGGCGAAACCGTGCGTGCGCTGCCGCCCGAGCGTCTCGCCGACGCCGAGCGCCGGCACCTGTCCGGGCGGGAACTGGTCGGCGGCGTCATCCGACTGGCGCGCGAAGAGTTCGGCCCGCTCGCGCCCACTGTGTTTCGCGAGTGGGGCGTGCGCCGCACCGAGGACCTCGGCGTGATGGTGTTCGAACTGGTCGCGGCCGGGCAACTCTCGGCGCGAGCGGAGGACACCATGGCGGACTTCACCGGGCACGGTGACCTGCTCGCCGCGCTCGAGCCGGCGTCGTCGGCGCCGCATCCCGGTTGAGCCGACTGAACGCTTGAGCGCGCTCGCCCGCCTGTTCGGGCTGTTGCGGCCCTACCGACTGCGACTGGCCGCGGCCATCATGTGCATGGTCGTCTACTCGGTCACGTCCACACTCTGGATCGCGCTCATCCAGCCGTTCATGGCCGTGCTGTTCAAGGGCAGTGCCGCACCCGCCTCACCGGTCGCCGCACAGGGCTGGCTCGCCACGCTGCAGAGCCGCGTCACGGCGTGGCTCTCGGGTTCGACTCCGCTGGAGTCGTTCGAGCGACTGTGCGGGCTCATCCTGGTGCTATTCCTCGTGCGCAACGTGGCGGACTACACGGCGTCCTACCTGAGTGTGTCGGTGGAGCAGGCCGCCACTCGCGACCTGCGCCGGCGATTGTTCGCGCATCTTCAAGCATTGCCGATCTCGTGGTTGCACCAGCGGCGGGGTGGCGAGATCCTGTCGCGGCTCACGAATGACGTCGAAGCCCTGCGCGGCTCGCTGGCGGCTGGCATCAGTAACCTCATCAAGGACGGGCTGACGCTGCTGGGCTGCGTGCTGTGGGTATTCGCCGCATCGTGGAAGTTGGCACTGTTCGCATTCCTCGTCCTGCCCCCGGCCGCGTGGGCGCTCGTCGCCATCGGTCGCAAGATGCGAAAGCGCTCCGGCACCGCGCAAGAGCGCATGGCCGAGCTGACCGGCATCGTGCAGGAGAACATCGGAGGCGGCCGCATCGTGCGCGCATTCGGCGCCGAGCGCTTCGAGGAGCGGCGCTTCGAACAGGCGAACACCGGCTACCTGCGGGCGTTCATTCGGCTGCGCCGCGTCTCGGCGGCGGCCAAGCCGATGTCGGAGTACGTCATCATCCTGGTGGCGGTGGCCATTGGCTGGATGGGCGCGCGCGAGGTGTTCGTGGCCGGCACGCTGCCGCCCGAACGGTTGTTCACGTTCGTGGCAGCACTGCTGGCCATGCTGTCACCGGTGAAGAGCCTGTCCGAGATGGGGGGCACCATCGCGACCGGGCTGGGTGCGGCCGATCGGGTGTGGGACATGCTCGACACGCCACCGACGATTGCCGATCGCCCGGGCGCGATCACTCTGCCGGCGTTCCGAGATGAGCTGCGCTTCGAGAGGGTGTCTTTCGCCTACCGCGAAGGCCAACCCGTTTTGCACGAGGTGGATTTTCACGTCAAGCGCGGCGAGGTGGTCGCACTGGTCGGGGCGAGCGGTGCGGGGAAGAGCACGACGCTCGACCTGCTGGCCCGCTTCCACGATCCTTCCTCGGGGCGCATCACATTCGACGGCACCGACCTGCGCGACGCCACGCTGGCCTCGCTGCGTGGTCAGCTCGGCGTGGTTTCGCAGGAGACCATCCTGTTCCACGATAGCGTGCGCGCGAACATCGCCTATGGCCTCGAGGACGCGGCCCCGGAACAGGTGGAGTCGGCTGCTCGCGCCGCACACGCGCACGACTTCGTCTCGCGCCTGCCGCAGGGTTACGGTACGCTGGTCGGAGACCGCGGCGTGCTGATCTCGGGTGGCGAGCGCCAGCGGCTAGCGATTGCGCGCGCGCTGCTGCGCAACCCTCCCATCCTGTTGCTGGACGAGGCCACGTCGGCGCTGGATGCCGAGAGTGAGCGACTCGTGCAGGACGCGCTCGAGCGGCTGATGCAGGACCGCACAGTGTTGGTGATCGCGCACCGGCTCTCGACGGTGCAGCACGCCGACCGCATTCTCGTCTTCGACGGTGGCCGTATCGTGCAGCAAGGCCGCCACGAGCAACTCCTGGCCGAAGGCGGTCCCTACGCGCGCCTGCACGGGTTGCAGTTCCGTACCGGATGAGCGCAACGGGGCGCACATCGCTGACGGTGCCCGAGGGCGGGTTCCGGCGGATCGCCGTCTTGCGCCTGTCATCGCTCGGCGACGTCATCCTGACGTTGCCCGTGGTGGACGCCCTCGCACGAGCATGGCCGCAGGCCGCGATCGAGTATTGGGTGAAGGAGGAGTACGCGGCTGTCGTGCGCCGGCATCCGACTGTGACCCGCGTGCGATCGCTCGAGCGAGACGCCCGCACGCTCGAGGACCTGGTCTCGATGAGCGCCGAACTCGAGGACTGCGACCTGATCGTGGACTTGCACGCCAGTGCGCGGACGCGCCTGCTGACGTTCCGGCAGGCGGCTCCCGTTCTGCGCGTGCGCTCGCGGCGGCTGCAGCGCGCGCGCTGGGTGCATGCCCGATGGACGCGGCCGCGGCCGCTGCCGCACGCGATCGCACGTTACGGCGAAGCACTGGCGCCGCTCGGGCTCACGTCCTCTGGAGTTCCGCGGGTGCACATCAGCGCCGAGATCGAGGCTTGGGGGGCGGATGAGGCGTGGGCGTTCGCCGGGGAGCGCCTGCGCGTCGCGCTCTGCCCGGGTGCGCGACACGCCAGCAAGTGTTGGCCCGAGCCGCGCTGGGTGGAGCTGGACGAGCGGCTCGAGCAAGCGGGGATCGCGCGACTGTTCGTGGCCACCCTCGCCGAACGCACTGGCTTGCCCGCGCTCTCGGCACGCGTGGAGCGCGCTTCTCATGCGGCGTGGCTCACCGGCAGCCTCGAAGGAGCGGCCGCCGCGCTCGGGGCCGCGGCGGTGGCGGTGACGCACGACTCGGGGCTCATGCACCTGGCGGCCGCGCGCGGGTGTACGGTGGTCGCACTGTTCGGGAGCACTTCGCCCGTGCTGGGCTTCGCGCCCGCGGGCGAGGGGCACATCGTGTTGTGCCGGAACTTGTCCTGCCAGCCGTGCACGCTCCATGGCCGCGAGCGCTGTCCGCTCGGGCACCACGCCTGCATGATGGGCATCACGGTGGACGAGGTCCTGACCCCTTTGCTCGAGCGCGCGGCGGGGGCGACTTCCGCCTTGCGTGCGAGGGAACCCGCCTGACATGCTCGCGGGGACCGGACACTCCGGGCCCCAGACTGGTCGGTTCCCGATGAACGCTGCTCGATCCACTGCGCGCTTCGCCTGCTTGGGGCTGGCCCTTGTGCTCTGCGTGCTCTGCGTGCTCTGCGG
>CAZADU010000552.1:0-1513 GCA_964483945.1 uncultured bacterium | reverse complement strand
GTGACCGGCGCCCAGCCGATGGTCATCAGCATATTGACCATGATGTGGAAGAACAGCGCGGTCGTGATGCCGACCGCGGTGAGGCTGGCGAATCCATCGCGCGCGATGGCGGCGAGCCGGAAGCCGCGGAACACGACGATGCCGTAGAGCAGCACCACGGTCAACGACCCGAACAGGCCCCACTCCTCGCCCACCACGGAGTAGATGAAGTCGGTGTGCCGCATGGGCAGGAACGACAGCGCCTTCTGCGAGCCCTTGAGGTAGCCCTTGCCCGTGAGGCCGCCGGAACCGATGGCGATCTTGGACTGGATGACCTGGTAGCCCGCCCCACTCGGGTCCTGCTCGGGGTTGACGAACGTCTCGATGCGGCGCTTCTGGTAATCATGCAGGTGGTTCCACATGTTGGGCAGGGTCACGGCCACCGCGCCGTTCAGCGCCAGCATGGCCACGAGCACGATCAGCCGGGGGCGCGCGAACGCGAGCATGCCGGCGAACAGCCCGACGAACCACCACACGCTGCCGGTCAGGAAGAACAGCACCACGTTGAGGATGGGCGACAACCCGAGCAGCAACTGCCCCGCCGGCATGCCGGCCCAGAAGTACATGGCGATGAGCATGGCCGGGAAGCTCGAGGCCGTGCCGAGGTCGGGCTCCTTGGCCACGAGCACGAACGGCACCATGGCGATGACCAGCGGCGGGAACCACCAGCGGATCTTGCGCAGATCGAGCCGCGCGTGGTCGAAGAACCTCGCCAGCACGAACGTCGTGGCGATCTTGGCGATCTCGGACGGCTGGAACTGGAACGAGCCGAACTCCAGCCAGCGCTTGGCCCCCATGCGTTCGACGCCGACCAGGAACACGGCCACGAGCAGCAGCAGAGAGACCACGTAGAGCGGCCACGCCATCGAGTCGTAGAAGCGGTAGTGGATGGACGCCACGAACCAGGCAAACACGGCCGCCACGCCGAACCACACCATCTGCTTGGCCCACAAGCCCTGGTGTGCGCCCGGCAGATACGTGGCGCTGTACACCGTGAGCAGTCCGATTCCGACCAGCGCCAGCGTGGCGAACGCGAGCGGCCAGTCGAGCAGCGGGACGCGGTCACGCATGGCAGTGTCCAGTCCCGGGAATCGGGTGCGCGGCTCGGTGAGCCATCGTGGCTGCTGGCAAGGCGCGACGACGAAGTCGTATCCGGGAGCTACGTCGAGAAGGAGCAACGCCGCCAGCGGCCAGGAGGGCCGCCGAGACGCGTGCACGATTCCCGGGACGGGACACGCTAGTCCCCCACGGTGTCGGCGGCCGCCACGCTCGGCAGTCGCGGCGCGGTGGTGGTGGAGTCACGCAGGAACAGCTTCTTCAGGACGTATGCCGCGATCGGCGCCGCGACGCTGCCGCCGTGTCCGCTGTTCTCGGCCACCACCGCCATCGCGATGGTGGGCGCATCGGTCGGCGCAAAGCAGACGAACAGCGCGTGGTCGTCGCCATGAGGGTTCTGCGCCGTCCCCGTCTTGCC
>CAZADU010000551.1:0-2128 GCA_964483945.1 uncultured bacterium | reverse complement strand
TGGTGCTTTCTCGCCGTCTCGGCAGATCAGCCAGTATGGTGCATGCTCCAGTGGTCTGGGGAGTGGCTCCTGATGACCAAGCCCGAGGTACCGCTATTCCCGAGACTCTTCGGAGGCAAGGCCAATGATGCCGGGCACGGTGCCGTGTGTGCCGCGATCCATGCAACCGCAAGGGGACACCCCGACATATCGAGAGTCAGGTGGTTTGCGGAAGACGAGCATGGCGTACCGGGTGCCGGGGCGGAGACCCCTGCATGAGACGCCGCCCACCAAGGGGATGAAGCTGACAAGGCCCGGCCAAAGTCGGAGCCTTGCAGCTTGTCCCCGGTGGTGGGCGGACACGTTGTAGGATTCGCGTGAAAACGAAAGGAGAACCACGCATGTCAAGCCACGGGTTGACGAAGGGTCTGCTGGTGACCGGGGTTGTTGCGTTGCACGCCCAGGGACGCCGCTCGTTCCACCCAGAATGGCCCAGCTCGTGAGTGCGTGACCGGGGTTCCGCGTTCCGTTCCCGTGCGTGTGCGGCATTTCCGGGAACGGAACGCAGCGGAGTTACTGGTGGGCGGAGAGCCAGCCCTGGGGAGTCTTGGTGATGCGGCCGGCGCGCTGAAGGGTTTTGAGGGCGTCTCCGAGGCGCTGGTTCTTGACCTTGAGGCGCGCGCGGAGTTGTTCGCGTGTAAGAGCCGCACCCGCGGCGGCGAGTTCGCTCTCCGTGAGGGCCTCAAGCGATGGCGGGGCGGTCGGCGTGTGTTCGCCGGCGATCTCGAGGTGCGTGGCGGAGCCATCGGCGTTGGAAACGAGCTTGAGCGCAAACGGATCGGCGGCGGGATGTGAGCGGTGCTCGAGGGCGAGGCGGAAGGCGCTGTCTCGTCGGCTGAGATGAGCGTAGGCGTCGCCCCAAGCATAGAAATCGCCGGAGCCACGCAGCGCATAGCCTTGGGGGCCGCGGCCGTTCTTGCGTGCGTGGTGGACGAGGACGACGGCCACATCGAAGCGGCGTTGGAGGGCGCGCAGATCGGCGAGGATGGCGGAGATGGCGCCGCTGTCGTTCTCGTCGCTGCGGTGTAGCCTCACGAAGGGATCGAGGAGTAACAGCCGGGGCTGGACCTTTTCGACGGTGGCGGAGAGCCGCTGTTTGTCGTGGTCCTGATCCAGGCGGAGGCTGGGTACGGTGATGAGGTGGAGGTCGGCACGGCGTAGATCGAGGCGGCGGTGCTCGCAGATGCCCTCGACCCGTGCGCGTGCGCTCTGGAGCGAGTCCTCGGCGAGGTAGAGGAGAACGGGGCCGGGGCTCTCCACGGTCAAGGTACCCAGGCAGGGCGTGTTGGAGGCCACGCTGAGAGCGAGATCGAGAGCGAGCCACGTCTTGGCACACTTTGGGGGTCCACCGATCAGGCCGACGGCGGAGGCCGGCCAGAGAGAGCGGACTAGCCACGGGTCATCGACGGGGAGCGGAGCGATCTCAGCGATATGCGTAGTGGGCAGCGGGGGCGCGCTCACGGGAGCAGCCGGGTGCGGGCGGTGGACACGGTGGTCGCGTCAACGGCGGGATGTCCGCTCAGGGCCGCGATCTCGAGCGACTTTCGACAGAGGTGGTCGATGGCGCGGAGGTTGCCGCGGGTGAGCTCGAAGACGGCCTCCGTGGCCTGGTCGTCGAATGGAAACTGACGGCTACCCGTGATGCGAACGCGATGCTCCATGTACTGGCGCGACTCGCCTCGACTGAGGAGCCGCAGGGTGGCCAGGTGGCCCATCCTCCGGCTGACCGCTTCGAGCTCGTCGCGCTTGAGGAGGGTGAGCAGCGACGGCTGGCCCGCCAAGACCATCGAGAGCACCAGTCGAGAGTCCATGTCGAAGTTCGTGAGGATTCGGAGCATGCTCAAGACGTCCGAGCGCAGGTCATGTGCCTCGTCGAGGAGCAGAACGGGGCGAAGCCCATCGTTGGAATGGCAGGTCTCGAAGCGCTCCTGGAGACGGCGGACGAGGCCGGGATAGGTGCCGGTGGGAGCGAGGCCGCAGGCCGCCGCCATCTCGCGGCAGAGGTCGCGCTTGCCGATCGAAGTGACCTTGACGTAGTGGACGCGGTAGCGGGCCTCGGGCAACTTCGCGATCGTGGCGCGCAAGAGGG
>CAZADU010000550.1:0-3630 GCA_964483945.1 uncultured bacterium | reverse complement strand
GCTGAGCTCCCCTCACCGATACAGCGACTTCACCGCCGCCCAGGTGGCCTTTTTCGCCGGTACCGCCGAGCAGTTCGCTCCGACGCCACCCTGCCACACCGCGTAGTTGCTCCCCGGCGCCACCGGCGTGGCGAGTGTGGTGATGTTCTGGAACGTCGCGTCGAAGAAGCGGATCGAGTTGAGCACGATGCAGACGGGCACAGTGCAGCCCGCGCACGCTCCCGGGTCCACCGTGTAGGAGTTGACGAGGACGAGGTTGAACAGGAAGTAATCCTGGTTCTGGCTCACGTTCACGCTTGGGTCCACGCCGCAGATCACCGTCATCCGCCGATGCGAAGCGGAGTCCCCGGACGCGATCGAACCGCCACTGTGATAGCCGGACATGACGCCGGCGCCCAGGCCTCCGGACCAGTCGCTGCAGTTCACTGCGGCCGGGTCGTAGTTGGCGTCCGCCGTCATCGCGAACAGGCGGCAGTTGTTGAAGTCCCACCAGACTGGCACCGGCTGACTGCCGGCGACGATGAGGTCCAGCACGGCCTCGACGTAGAAGAGTCCTGTGATGGGCTGATCGAGCGTGAACGAAGCCACCATCGTGTGCTCGCCGTCGTCGGTGTCGCACGCGAAGTTCTTGTTCGACACGCCTCCATCGGCGGCGCACGCATCCCAGCGGAGATCGAATCCTGCAGCAGATGAGGACGAAGAGTACAGCGCGAGAGCGACGAGCGTGGTGAGGAGAGCGGAGGAGACGCTCGAGCGGCGCATGGAACCTCCTGAGCTTATCTGTATCCAAGCTTCGGGGAGCTGCTACCGGGGGATACGGGGAAAGCTACATCCAGCCCGCCGAACTTGAAAGGCGGGTCTCAACCCGCGTCGCTTTCGAGTTCCACCAGCACCGCGCCCGACTGCACCATCAGCCCTGGGCTCGCGGACACGCGCTTGACCCGGCCGGCCCGCGGCGCGCGGATCTGGTGCTCCATCTTCATGGCCTCGATCGCCACCAGCGGCTGGCCCTTGGCGACTTCGTCGCCCACGACCACCATCACCTTGGTGACCACTCCCGGCATGGGGGCCTCGAGGCTCCCGGCGGAGTGAGTGCCTCCGGCTCGCCGCCGACCGCCCACTTCCCGGTCGAGCACGAAGTCGAGTGTACCGAGCCTCACGAACCGGCGCGTGCCGGCAGGTGTGACTTCGGCCACGGTCGTCTTCCCCTCCGAGACCAACCGCAGCTTGCCGTCCGGCATGGCCTCGGCCGAGACCTCGAACTCGGCGTCGTCCACACGCACGCGCCACCGCCCGGCGCCGAGCACGGTGAGCTCCACGTCGCGGGTGCGGTCGCCGTCACGCCAGAGCGACTTCATGTGTCGAGCCCTGCGTGTCGCCAGCGACCCAGTGCGGCAAACGGGTCAGGGCGCTTGGCCGGCGCAGCACCGGGCCCGGCAGAGGCTCCCGCCGGGCCGCCATTCATCGCATCGGCGATCGCCGCCGCGGCCAGCGCCAGCTCGGGCGCGGGGGATCGCATGAGGTCCGCGAAACCGTCCAGGAACTCGCGCTCGATCCACTCGGTGTCGTAGGAACCCGTGCGCACCTCCGGGGCGCGCAGCAGGGCTCGCAAGAACGGCAGGTTCGTGACCACGCCGTGCACGCGCGTGTCGTCCAGCGCGCCGAGCAACCGCTGCAGTGCGGCTTCGCGCGTGGGGCCATGCGCGATGATCTTGGCCAGCATCGGATCGTAGTGGATGCTGACCGCGTCGCCCGACTCGATGCCGCGGTCCACGCGCACGAAGGGGCCATCCGGCCAGCGCACACGCAACGCGGTGCCCACCTGCGGCAGGAATCCGCGCGCGGCGTCCTCGGCGTAGACACGCGCTTCGATGGCGTGCCCATGGCGCGGCAGGCCGTGCTGCTCGAGCGGCAGCTTGCCCGTGGCCGCGATCTCGAGCTGTGCGCGCACCAGGTCCACGCCCGTGAGCAATTCGGTGACCGGGTGCTCCACCTGCAGGCGCGTGTTCATCTCGAGGAAGTAGAAGTGGCCGTCTCGCGTGAGCAGGAACTCGATCGTACCCGCACCGCGGTAGTGCACGTCCTCGGCCAGCCGCACGGCGGCGTGCGTGACCTGCGCGCGTTGTTCGGTGTCGAGCACGGGACTGGGAGCTTCCTCGACCACCTTCTGGTGGCGGCGCTGCAGCGTGCAGTCGCGCTCCCACAGGTGCACCGCACGGCCCTGACCGTCACCCAGCACCTGCACCTCGATGTGGCGGGGAAACTCGATCAGCTTCTCGACGTACACGCTATCGTCGCCGAACGCCGAGGCGGCCACGCGCTGAGCGCCCTCGATGCCCTCGGCCAACTCGCGCTCGTTGGAAGCCTTCATCATGCCCTTGCCGCCGCCGCCCAGGGCCGCCTTGATAATGACCGGGTAGCCCAGGGCATTCGCGGCGCGCACCAGCGCACGCGAGTCAGCGCCCTCGACGCCGGGCACGATCGGCACGCCTGCGCGCTCGGCAATGCGGCGCGCCGCGCGCTTGTCGCCCATCGCCCGGATCTGCTCCGCGGTGGGCCCGATGAACGTGAGTCCCGCGCCTTCCACGGCTTCGGCAAACGCGGCGTTCTCGGCAAGGAAGCCGAATCCCGGGTGCACCGCGTCGGCGCCCGAAGCCTGCGCGGCACGTATCACCGCCTCAGCACTCAGGTAGCTGTCGCGCGCCTCGGCCGGGCCGATGAGCACAGCCTCGTCGCACACGCGTGTGTGGAGCGCGCCGCGGTCGGCCTCGGAGTAGACGGCGACCGAGCGCACACCCATCTCGTGCAGCGTGGCGGCGATACGGCATGCGATCTCGCCGCGGTTGGCGATCAGGACCTTGTTGAACATGGCGCGCGCAGCCTAAGCGAATCAGCCGCCAAGCTCCATGCGCGGCGGCGCGGCGACGCGGCTGCACGGCGACGCGGCGACGCGGCTGCGCGGCGGCGCGGCGGCACGGCGGCGCTGGCCGAGGATGCCGCTGCGCCAGCCGCGCTACTCCATCCAGCGCGGCTTGCGCTTCTCCAGGAACGCCGCGAGCCCGTCGCGGGCCTCCTCACCGCTGCGCACGCTGGCGAGGGTCTCGGGCAGCGAGCGGCGGTACTCCTCCCATGTGCTGCCAGTCCAGCGTACGAGCAGTTGCTTGATGCGCGCCTGCGCCTGCGGAGCGCCCTTCAGCAGCTCGCCCACGCGCTCGTCCACCTTGGCGTCCAGCTCGGCTGCCGGCACGACGTGGTTCACCACACCCAGCTCGAGCGCGCGTGCCGCACCGAATCGTTCGCCCGTGAGCATCAGCTCGCGCGCGTCGCGGTCGCCGAGCCGGCGGAGCACGTAGGGACTGATGAGCCCGGGCAGGATGCCGAGTCGCACCTCGGTGAGCCCGAACTTGGCGTCGTCACTCGCCACCGCGATGTCGCACGCACAGCAGAATCCCATGCCCCCGCCATAAACTCCGCCATGCATGCGGCCGACGACTGGTTTGGGGAAGTCAGCGAGCGTGGCGAACAACGCGCCCAGGCGCGTGGCCTCGGCGAGGTTGTCGTCGAACGAGGCGTTGGCCGACGCCTTCATCGCACCGATGTCGGCGCCGGCACAGAACGAAGGGCCGCGCC
>CAZADU010000549.1:0-11128 GCA_964483945.1 uncultured bacterium | reverse complement strand
CGCCGTGCGCGGGAAGGCGAGGAGCCGCCACAGCAGTGGCCGCCGCGGTGGTGGCCGCCGGCTTCGGCGCTGCCGCGGCGGCGGCCGCCGGCTTCGGAGCCTCCGCGGCGGTGGCCGCCGGCTTCGGCGCTGCCGCGGCGCTGGCCGCCGGTTTCGGCGCAGCCGCGGCGGGACGTTTGAGCTTCAGGGGCTCGGGGTCCGGGGCCATGGGCGTGAGCGTGCCCTTCGGGGGCGCGGGCGGCGCCTGGAATCCCGCGCCCCGCGCATCTCCGGACGTGCGCGAGCGCGACCCCGCGCCGCATCCCGCCGTGCACAGGAGCAAGACGACGACCATCGTCGCGGCCGGCACGAGCGACAGCACGCCCGCCGCGAGCAAAAACGGACCGCGCCGGGCCATGCTATCTCGCCCCCACCTTTGCCTCTGTGCGGAGCAGGTGAATCGCCATGTTGTCGGCGTCCTCGGCGGCCTCGCCCAGCACTTCCATCATGGTGGGGTGCGCGTGGATGGCCTGCGCGATGGCGGACACGTCGAGGTCGGCGCCGATCGCGAGTGCCGCCTCGTGGATCAGCTCGCTGGCCTTCGCACCGAAGATGCTCGTGCCGAGGATCTGGCCCGAGTCGGCGTCGCCCACGATCTTCACGAACCCGGTCGTCTCGCCGTCGGCGATGTTGCGGCCGTGTGCGCGGAAGGGGAACCGGCCCACCTTCACCGTGCGTCCCTCGGCCTTCGCCTCGGCCTCGGTCAGACCGACACTGGCGATCTCGGGGCTCGTGAACGTGGCCGCGGGCACCGCGCGCCAGTTGGTCTGCGCGGGATGTCCGGCGATGATCTCGGCGGCGGCCTTGCCCTGGGCACTTGCGAAATGGGCGAGTTGCTTGATGTCGGTGACGTCGCCGATGGCGTAGATGCTGGGAACGCTGGTCTGCAGCTTGTCGTTCACCGCGATCTTGCCGCGGTCAGCGCGCGAGATGCCGACCGTGTCGAGACCCAGCCCCTCGCTCCACGGCCGGCGGCCGGTCGCGAGCAGGACGGTGTCCACGTCCACCGTCTTGCCGCCCGAGAGCGTCAGCGAGATCGAGCCGTCGGCATTGTCGCGCCGCTCCTCGACCTTGGTGCCCAGGTGCAGGGCGACCTTCTGCTTCTTCATCTCGCGCTCGAGCGCGGCCGAGATCTCTTCGTCCTCGGCCATGACAAGGCGGGGCAGCATCTCGATGACCGTGACCTGCGAGCCGACCGCGGCGAAGAAGCAGGCGAACTCGCAGCCGATCACCCCGCCGCCCAGGATGGCGATGCGCTTGGGCTGCTTGGTGAGATCCAGCGCTTCCTTGCTGCCAATGACGCGCTCGCCGTCCAACGACCAGCCGGGCGGGTTCCACGCATAGGCTCCGGTGGCGAGGATGATGTGGTCGGTGGTGAGCTCGCTGGTGCCGCCGTCGTTGAGCGCGACGGCGATGCGATTGGTCGCCGTGAGCTTGGCGGTGCCCTTGACGATGTCCACCTGGCGACCCGAGAGCAGCTGCTTCACGCCACCCGTCATCTGCTTCACGATCTTGTTCTTGCGCGCCACCAGCGCGCTCCAGTCGATCTGCGGCTCGCCGACGACGATGCCGTACTCCTTGGCGCGCTTGATCTGCTCGTAAAGGTGCGCGGTCACGATCCACGATTTGGTCGGGATGCAGCCCCAGTTCAGGCAGGTGCCGCCCAGTTCATCCTTCTCGACGACGGCGGTCTTCAAGCCCATCTGCGCGGCACGAATCGCGGCGACGTATCCACCGGGACCGGTGCCGATCACGACGACCTGATAATGAGGCATGGCGGGGCTCCTTCGACTCGCGGTACTCACGATACTCACGGGGCAGGCCGGGCCGGGGCCCGGCGCTTTGTCCTAGCGAATGAGTCCGCCACTTTAGAGGACTCCGGCAGCTTCGGGAACCCGTGACCGGGCAGCCATGCCCGGGCGGCGCCAGACGCGGTCCGCGGCGGTCCGCAGAGGTCCGCAGGGGTCGCGATCGGCTCCCGGGAACACGACTCGCACCGCGCAGCGCTTTCCGCGCCGACGGGCTGTACCTCTACAGTACGCAACATGCGACGTATCGCGCTGTTCGCCCGCCCGCCCGTGCCCGGACGCGCCAAGACCCGGCTCTCGCCCGCGCTCCCGGCCGTGCTCGCGGCCGCGGTTGCCGCTGCACTTGTCGAGGACGCCGCGGGCGCGGTGGCCGCCGCCCGGACCGATCAACGTTCGGTGTGGTGGGCGGAGCCGCCGGGCGAAGCGGGTGTCGCCAGCCTCAGCGCCCATCTGCAGGAAGGAACGGATCTCGGCGAACGGCTCGCGCATGCATTCAGCACGCTTCTGCCCTCGCGCGCTGACCACGCGCTCGTGGTGGGCAGCGACACTCCTGCGCTGCAGTCCTCGCATCTGGACCAGGCACTCGAGCTTCTCCAGACCCACGACCTCGTGCTTGGCCCAGCGCGCGATGGCGGCTATTGGTGCATAGCTCTTCGCCAGCCGGCCCCAGCGCTGTTCCACGACATCCCGTGGAGCACAGGCGGCGTGCTCGAGGCGACGCTGGAACGCGCGCGCAAGGTCGGGCTCACGGTCGCACTGGCGCCAACGCTCGACGACCTCGACACGCCTGCGGACCTCGCGCGCGTCATCGGCGAGCTGGCGCGTGGACCGCGGGCCTGCGGCCCGTTCATGCGTGCGCAACTGCAACGGCTGGGCCTCGCACCGGGGTGGCTGACCGTCGTGTGAGTGCTACGAGCCGCCCAACGCGCACAAGTACCGGCTCCGGAGCGACGGATCGAGGCTCGTGTGCGACGGACCCGGGGCCCATGCGCGACCGGCCGAGACCCGTGTGCGACCGGCCGAGCCTCGTGCGCGACGGACCCGGACCGGGAACTTGTCAGCGCGGCGGCTGCTCTGGCGGAGGACCACCCAACGACGGTGCGGCCTTGCCCGTACGCGCCATCGCGGCCTGGAGGTGCTGTTCCAGGATCGGCCGCATGGGCTCGGGCGGATTCAGCTGCATGACCTGATGGAAATAGTCCATCGCCGTCTCCCAGTCGTCGCGCGACTCGGCCACGATGCCGAGGTTGAACAGGGCGAAGATCTGCTTTGGGTCGATGGTGAGCGCGTGCGTGAACAGCGACTCGGCATGCGCGAAGTCGCTGAGGTTGTAGTAGCACACACCCATGTCCACCACGGTCGTCGCGCGGTGTGGGTCCAATCGGTCGGCGCTGCGGTAGTGGATGATGGCCTCGCTCCAGTTGCCGGTGTCGTAGAGCGTGTTGGCCAGCTCGATGCGCGCGGCCACGTTGGTGGAGTCCTGTTCGATCACGCGCCGCGCGAGGTCGGCGCGCTGCTGCTGGTTGGCCGATGCACCCTCGACCGGTGGGAAGTGCGTCTTCCAGAATCCCTGTGCCGCGAAATAGACGATGCCCAGCACCACGGCGAGACCTACGAACAGCCAGATCTGCATCTGCACGGGCTGCATCGCATCGGGGCGTGCGCGGCGCGGTCGCATCGGGCGCGGGCCCGGGTCGAACGCGACCGACGGCTCGGTGCTCTCGGCGGGCGTTGCCGGCTCGGCGGGCGGCGCTAGCGGGGCCGCGGGCGGCGTAGCCGCAGGCGGCGGCGCGTCACCCAGCGGGAAGTTGCACTGCTGGCACTGAACGCTGCCCACGAGATTGGCAGCGCCGCATCCGGGGCACGTCACGGTCTCCGACATGATGCCTCTGGGGTTCTGGGTCGTTCGCGGAAGCTATTGAGCGGAATATACGGGTGCGCTGTCGAGCCTGCACTTGACCTCGCTGCGTCGTCAGGAAGCCGTGAATCGAGCGGCGGCGGCACCGGTTCTGATCGCTGACGTACCACAGCGGCCCCGGCCCGGCTTTCGGCTCCGCCGCGGGTGCATTAGCCTCCGAGGTTCGTCGCGCCCCCGCCCACTCTCCGGAGACAAGATCCCGTGCTCGAACAGCGCATCCGACTCGCCGGCCTTTTCGCGACACTGCTGATCACCGGGCTCGCGGGCACCACACGTGCGGACGACCTCGAAGTGCGTGTGCAGCTCCTCCACACCACCGACCTGCACGGCTCGCTCGCCGCGTGGGACGACTGGAGCGACCGGGCGTCCGCCAAGGGGCTCGAGCGCATCGCCACGCTGGTCGCGCGTGCGCGCGCCGCCGGCGGCCCGGTGCTGCTGCTCGACGCGGGCGACGCACTGCATGGCAGCCCGCTCGAGCGTGTCTGGCGCGAGGGCTCGCGCTCCACGCCGGAGCCGGTGGTGGCGGCTATGAACGCACTCGGCTATGACGCGATGGCGATCGGCAACCACGAGTTCGACGCAGGAGTGGCCGCGCTGGACTCGGCGGCCGCCCGCGCACGGTTCCCGTTCCTGGGGGCGAACGTGGTGAACGCGCGCACCGGCAAGCCTGCATTCGGCACCTCGGTGGTGCGCGAGATCGAGGGCGTGCGCATCGGCATCATCGGGCTCACCACGCCGGCGGTGCCGCAGCTCATGGACTCCTCGTTGTTCCGCGGGTTGCTGTTCATCGATCCGCTCGCGGTCGCCCGCAGCGAGATCGCGCGACTGCGCGGTCCCGAGCGCTGCCAGGCCGTTGTCGCACTCGTGCATTCGGGACTCGAACGCGACCCCGCTGCACGCGGCGGCGAGGGCCGGCCGCGCATCGGCGACACACCCAGCGAGAACCTGGGCTACCGGCTCGCGTACGAAGTACCCGGGCTCGACGTGGTGATCCTCGGCCACACGCACCAGGTGGTGGCCTCGGCCACGGTCGGCGGAACACTCGTCACACAAGCCGGCAAGGGCGGCGAAGCGCTTGGCCGAGTCGAGCTGACATTCAAGCGCACGACCACGCTGGCCGACTGGAAGCTCGACTCGCGCACCGCGAGCGTGACGGCGGTGACCGACACCGTGCCCTCCGACCCGGCCATGAGCGCGTTCGTCGCGCCGTATGCGGCAGCCACGCGCGCAGCACTCGATGAAGTGGTCACCCAGGCGGGCACGCGGCTGGGCTCGCCCCAGGGCCGGCTTGGCGACAGCCCGCTCTGGCGGCTCATCCATCGCTGCCAGCTCGATCTCACCGGCGCGGATGTGTCGCTGGCGGCACTGTTCGACCCCGCGCAGGTGATCGCCGCCGGGCCCGTGCGCCGGCGCGACCTGCTGCGGCTCTATCCGTATGACAATTCGCTCGCGATGGTGGAGATGTCGGGAGCGGACCTGAAGGCCACACTCGAGCACGCGGCCTCGATGCTCAACGAGTATGTGTGGGACGGCACCACGCCGGTGCTGCGCGCCGACGTGGCCGGGTTCCAGTTCGATGCTGCGTATGGCGTGCAGTACGAACTCGACCTCACCAAGGCTCCAAACACTCGCGTGACGAACCTGCGCCGGAACGGGCAGCCACTCGCGCCCGATGCGAAGGTCAAGGTGGCGGTGAACTCGTACCGGCTCGCGGGCGGTGGCGACTACCTGCCCGTGCGCCGCGCCAAGCGCCTGTGGCAGTTGTCCGCGCCCATGCCGGAGCTGCTCGCCAAGTGGGTTCGCAACAAGGCCCCGCTGCAAGCCGAAGGCGAGTCGGCGTGGACGCTGCTCCCCGACTACGCAGGCTCACCCGAGCGGCCGCTCGTGGATCGGCTCGTTCGCCTGGGTGTCGCACCCAGGTCGCAGGTCATGCGGCTCGGCGCGGCACTGCCCGCGCGTCGCGTGGACCTGGTCTACTGGCTCGCGCGCGCGTTCGACATGCGCTCCAAGAAGCCGTCGGGTGCCTGGAGCGACGTTCCCGATTCGCTCCAGGTGTGGCTCGACGGCATCCTCGCCAAGGGAGTGCTCGGGCCCATGGCCGCGGCCGACCGCATTGAACCTGCCAAGCCTGCTGACATCGCGCTGGCGCTGGACTGGAGCGAGCGCACCGCGCGCTCACAGAAGTACGCGCTCGCCAGCAAGGCCCCCGACCAGGCTTTCCGACGCGGGCTATTCGCGGGCGTGAGCGGCGGCGGTGCCAAGGACCTCGGCGCACCGCTCACACGCGCGCAGTGGCTGGGCATGGTCGCCAACCTGCGCTTCCCCACCGTGCGCGTGCTGGAGACCACCGACTTCCACGGCGCGATCCTCGGCGGCACACGCGAACGGCGCAGCCAGCGTCCGACCGGCGGCAGCGTCGCGTTGGCCGCGGCGATCGAGCGCGAACGCGCGCTGAACCCCGAGGGCACGGTATTGTTGGACGGCGGCGACCTGTTCCAGGGCCCGATGATCTCCAATCTGCAGTTCGGCCGCCCCGTGGTCGAGCAGATGAACATGCTCGGCTACACCGCCGCCGCGGTGGGCAATCACGAGTTCGACTGGGGTGTGGACACGCTCGTGCGCCGCGTGCGCGAGATGCGCTTCGCCGCACTCGGCGCGAACATGGTTGAACGCAAGACCAACAAGCTGCCGCGCTGGGCGCGCTCCGACACCACCGTGCTGCGCCGCGGCGTGCGTGTGGGCATCGTGGGGCTGGCTTACCCCGGCACGCCGCGTGTGACGATGCCCGCGAACGTGGCGCACTTGCGGTTCGACGACGACTCCACGGCCGCAGCGCTGGTCAGCCAGCGGCTCCGCAAACAGGGGGCCATTGTGGTGCTGGGGGTGGGGCATATCCCTGCCGAGACCGACTCGCTGCGCAAGGCCAGCGGCAATCTGGCGCGGCTCGGTAAGGTGGCCACCGTGGACGCGTGGTTCGGCGGGCACAGCCACAACGTTGTGGATGACCGCGTCGAGGGCCGCCCCATCCTGATCGCCGGAGCGCAGGGTCAGTACCTGGCCGTGGCCGACCTGATCGTGGACCCGATCAAGCAGAAGGTGATCGAGTCGAACGCCCGCGTGCTGACCGTGTACGCCGATGGCCCCGCCGACAGCGCGTGGGTGAAGCACGTGGAGCGCTGGAACGAGGGCGTGGCCCCGATCGCCGCCGAGGTGATCGGCGACGCCACCGTGGCACTGCACCGGCGCCGGCCGGAGTCCACGATCGGCGACTTCATCTGCGACGCCATGCGCGCAGATACGGGCGTGGACATCGCCATGCAGAACCCGGGCGGCATGCGCGCAGACCTTGACGCGGGCCCCATCACGCGCGGCGACGTCTACGCCGTAATGCCGTTCGACAACACCATCGTGACGCTGGAGCTGACCGGCGAGCAGGTGAAGCTGGCGCTCGAGCAGGCGCTCCGCGGCAGCCGGGTGACACAGGTGAGCGGCATCCGCTACGTAGTGGACTCAAAGAAGCCCGCGCTGGAGCGCGTCATCCGCGTGACACACGCCGACGGCACGCCGCTGGACCCCAAGCGAACGTACAAAGTGGCGGTGAACAACTTCATGGCCTCCGGCGGCGACCAGTACGACGCGCTCGCCCAGCCTGCCAATCGTAGCGACACGGGTCGCTTGATCCGCGACGCGATGGAAAAGTTCGTCCGCTCGCTCAAGGCGGCGGGCAAACCCCTCGACATCCAGAGCGACGGCCGCATCAAGATGGCGGACGGCTCCGAGGAGTAAGTGCCGTGCTGCCTCGTCGGCTGGAACCGCATCACTCGCCGAGACTGTGCGGCTCAGGCTGTGCGGCGGGGGTTGACCCCGCACCGGTTCCGCCAGCTCAGCTGACTCACACGCGGCGGGGCGAGGGTGTGCGGTGGGGGGTCTCGCTCTAGGGGCGTCGCGAAGGGAGTGGAGGCAGGGACGCCGGAGCGACCGTAGCGCCGAGCGAGCGGAGGCAGGATGCCGGAGCGAGCGTCCCCGTAAGCGAGAGCCCCCGCCGCACAGCCTGAGCCGCACAGACTCAGCGAGTAACGGTGATGAAGTCCGCGAACAGGCGTGTGAGGCGCCTACCGCCCCCCGCCCGTGGCTCCCGACTCCGAAGCCTCCGGCGTTCCCAGCGTGATGCCCGCCTTCTGGAAGTACGCCTTGATCCCCGCCGCCAGCTGCTTCGCCATGTTCACCTGGAACGCCGGGTCCTTCAGCAGCTTCACTTCACGCGGATTGTTGATGAACGCCGTCTCCACCAACGCGCTCGGGAAGTCCACGCTCTTCAACACCACGAAGCCCGCCTGCTTGATGCCGCGTGACTCCACGCGGCGGTCGGCGGCCATGTGGTCGAGCAGTGTCTCGGCCAGCAGCTGGCTGCGCTCCAGCATCGCATTGCGACGCACCTCGTAGAGCACGTTCACCACGTCGTCTTCCGATTGCGCCGGCACGCCGCCCACCATGTCGGCGGCGTTCTCGAGGTCCGCGAGGTCCTGGTCCGCCTGATCGGTCGCGCCCTTCAAAGACAGGAAGAACACCTCACTGCCGCTGCCACGGCCGCGACGGCGCGACGAGTTGCAGTGGATGCTCACGAACAGGTCGGCGTTCACCTTTTCGGCGATGCGGTAGCGATCCCGCAGCGGGATGAAGAAGTCCCCGTCGCGCGTGAGCACCGCGCGCACGCCCTGGATCTCGTTGAGCTTGTCCACCAGCCGGCGCGCGATCGCCAGCGTGATGTTCTTCTCATAGACCGGTCCCATCCCGCGAGCACCGCGGTCCTCGCCACCGTGCCCGGGGTCCACCACCACGAGCCGGATACGGCCCTTTTTCTTGGCGGCGGCGATGCCCGCGAGGCGTTTTTCCTCCGCGGCCTGGGCACCAGGCCGCGTGCCCTCGATCACGACGCGGAACGGGAGCCCATCGGCGGGTGCCAGCGTGTAGACCTTGAACGTCGCACCCGGGGCGAGCTGGACCCAGAAGCGCACGCCACTGGGGTCGTAGAGGGCCTCGACGCGCACGACCGCGCTGTCGTTGACGGTGAGCGAGGCGGGTACCCCAGCCGCCGCGGTCAGGCCCGGAGACGGGACGGCCACGACCAGTTGCGGTCCGCTGCCGGAATCAGGCGAGACGGGCACCACCTCGGAGCTGAACTCGAGCACGACGCGAGTGCCGCCCGGGTTGGTCCACGACCGCATGCCGGTGAGCTGCACACTCGCAGCTGCAGGCGCTCCCTGCGCCCACGCCGCGGTGCGGCCAACCGTCAGCAGCGCGGTCACAACGGCCAAGGCTGCCACCGCGCGGCCGAACCTCGGCCGGCGTTCCGTCTGAGCCAATCCTGCTCCCTCCCGCCGTCCATGGCATGACGGGAGGCGAACCGATTCGCCTCCCGTCCGAGTCATCAGGTCTTGTAGCGCCTGCGGGGCTATTTGTCGAGCTTCAGCGTCTCGAAGCGGGTCGCACCGTTGCGGTTGACGATCAGCACGACGGGCTTGCCTGCCTTGCGCACCTTCGTCACCTCGTCGCGGAAGTCACGCGCGCTCGAGATCGGCACGCGGTTCACCTCCTCGATGACGTCGTTGACCTGGATGTCTTTATCCTGTGCCTCGCTGCCCTCGGCCACCTCGGTCACGCGCACGCCCGAGTCGAGGCTCAACTCGCCCTTCTCGCTCGTCGTCAGGTCGCGCACGCTGAGACCGAAGTCGCCGGTCGCGATGCTCTCCGGAGCCTGGCCGCGATTGGCGATCAGGTTGTCGTCGCGGTCGGTGAGCGTGACCTCGACCGCCACCTTCTTGCCATCGCGCAGCACGCCGAGCCGCACCTTGCTGCCGGCGGGCGTGTCGGCGATCTTCAAGCGGAACTTGTCGCGGTCGTTCACGGACTGGCCGTTCATCTCGACGATGACATCGTTGCGCTGCAGGCCGGCACGCTCCGCGGGCGAGTCCTTGAACACGCTCTGGACGACCACACCCTGCTGGTTCGCGAGGCCGAAGCCCTCGGCGAGTTCGGGTGTGAGCTGAGCCAGTGTCACGCCCATCATGGCGCGCTTCACCGTGCCGTGTGCCACGAGCTGCTCGGCGACGTGCTTGGCGAGGTTGATCGGGATGGCGAAGCCGATGCCCTGGCCGTTCGTGTTGATGGCGGTGTTGATACCGATGACCTCGCCGCGGATGTTGCACAGCGGGCCGCCCGAGTTGCCGAAGTTGATGCTGGCGTCGGTCTGGATGAAGTCCTGATAGTCGGGCGTGCCGCCGAAGATGTTGAGGTTGCTGCGGCCCTGAGCGCTGATGATGCCGACCGTGACCGAACCCCGCAGGTCGCCGAGCGGGTTGCCGATGGCGATGGCCCAGTCGCCGATGCGCAGCTTCTCGGAATCGCCGATCGGCAGCACCGGCAGGTTCGGGCCCTCGATCTTGATCACCGCCACGTCCGTGGCCGGGTCGGTGCCGACGACGACGGCCTTGAACACGCGGCCGTCATTGAGCGTCACCTTGATGGTCTCGGCGTCACGCACGACATGGTTGTTGGTCATGATGCGGCCGGACTTGTCGATGATGAAGCCCGAACCCGACGACGGCACGCGCTGCTGGCGCTGCATCGGCGAGCCGAAGAAGCGGCGCATGAACTCGTCGGAGGAGTCCTGCGACTCACCGCCCACCTTGCGCGTGACGTCGATGAACACGACGGCCGGCAGCGCCTTGTCCACGACCGAGACGAACGGGCTCTCGGGGATGGGCGAGGAGTTGGTGACCGCGGCGAGTCGCGCGGAGGAGGCGTTCGAGGCTCGCGGCAGGTCGAGGCCGATGCTGAGCCCCAGGCCCAGCACGAGACCCACGGCGATCAGGGCCGCGGCGCCCAGGAAGTAGCTGCGAGGAGAGGTGACGCGTTGACCAGTCATCTTGGAATTCCTCCGTCCCAATGTGTCGTTACGGTATCGGCAGTCGAGTTCGCGAAGAAGAGTGCTGTAGAGCTTACGGCGTCAGCGACGCCCCGCGAAAGGGGCTCACTGTCACATGCCCGTCAATAACGCCAAGCGCTGCCTCGGGGTCGCCTGTTCGGATACGTGAATGCGCCCCGGGGTTGCAATCCGCCTACTGCTCACGCACCGGCGCGGGGATTCGCATCCCCGCTGCGGGCGCGGTTCGGGGCAGTTCACGCGGGCTTCACCAAGCCGCCGTCCCTGTCGGACGCAGCCGCTTGCGGCCGGGGCGAGCGACCGCCCCCCGGGAGCATTGGCGTTGACGAGGGTCACGGTCACGACGCGCTCCGCTCGGACAGGATCCTGTGGCGGGCGCACGCCAGCCCGGAGCGTTGGCGGCCGCCGCCGCGAGCGGTC
>CAZADU010000548.1:0-2784 GCA_964483945.1 uncultured bacterium | reverse complement strand
CTGAGCGAAGTAGACGGGCCGCGGGGCCGCAGGCTCGCGTTCGGGGTTGCCCTGAACGCCTGCTTGAGGGCGAAGTCGAGGCGACAGCCCTACACCCTGCGGCATGAGTCGCTATCGCCCGTCCGCCATGGTGCGGAACCGGGCGAAGTCCACTAGGCTGCGCGCCGATGCACTCCGCCCCAGATGCTACTCCCGAGCCACGACGTAGCTTCCTGCACAGCCTCGAAGGCGGCGTGCTGGTCGCAGCCATGCTGCTATCGATGTTCGTCCCGCTCGTGGATGCGCTCGGCCGGCCGTTTGACGGCTTCACGCTGCGGGGTTCGTCGGAGTACCGCGCACAGCTGACACTGTGGCTCGCACTGCTGGGCGGCCTGCTGGCGGCTCGGGAGCGCGCACACCTGACGCTGTCGACCGCCGAGGCCATCGGCAAGGTGCGCGTGCGTGACGCGGCGCGCGTGTTCTCCTCGGCGGTCGCGGCCGCGGTCTGTGCCGTGCTCGCGTACTCGGCGTATGGCGTGGTGATGGCCGACCGCGAGGCGGGCAAGATGCTCGCCATCGGCGTGCCGGTGTGGGTGAGCGAGTGCGTCATGCCAGTCTCACTCGCGCTGCTCTCCTTCCGTCTCGCCTGGGGCGCGTCCGAGCGCTGGCGTGGACGCGTGATCGCGCTCGCCTCGATCGGTGCGGGATTCCTGCTCGGGGCCGTGCCCGCCATGGCGCAACCGCTCGCCCTGCCGATCGTCGGCGTCATCATTCTCGCTGCGCTGGTGGGAGCACCGGTGTTCGTGGCCATGGGCGGCGTCGCATTGGTGTTGTTCTTCCGCGACGGCGTGCCAGTCTCCGCCGTGACGGCCGATATCTACCGGCTGATGGTCTCACCCACGCTGCCGGCCGTGCCGCTGCTCACGGCGTGCGGCTACGTCATGGCCGAGTCGCAGGCTTCCCAACGCTTGGTGCGCTTCTTCCGCTCGCTGTTCGGCTGGATGCCGGGGGGGGTGGCGGTGCTGGTGGCGGCCGTGTGCGCGCTGTTCACCACGTTCACCGGCGGCTCGGGCGTCACCATCATGGCGCTTGGCGGCCTGCTGCTCCCGATCCTGCTCAAGGACGGTTACAAGGAGGGCTTCTCGCTCGGCCTCGTCACCGCTTCGGGCAGCCTCGGGCTCCTGCTGCCGCCCAGCCTGCCGGTGATCCTCTACGCCGTCGTGGCCAACGTGCCCGCCGACTCGCTCTACCTCGCCGGATTGCTGCCGGGCCTCCTGCTCATCCTGATCGTGGCGGCGTACGGCATGTTCGTGGGACGCAACCTCACCGCGAACCGTCAGGCTTTCCAGTTCCGGGAAGCGTTATCCGCCGCGTGGGGTGCGAAGTGGGAGTTGTCCGTGCCGATGGTGGTCATCGGGCTGTTCATCACGGGCCTCACCACCATGGTCGAGGCCGCCGCTGTGGCATTCGCGTACGCGATCATCGTGGAGTGCTTCATCACGCGGGACATCCACTGGTTCCGCGAACTTCCGCGCGTGCTGGTCAAAGCGAGCGTGCTGTGCGGTGCGGTGCTCCTCCTGCTCTCGAGCGCGCTGGGGCTCACGAGCTGGCTGGTGGATGCGCAGATTCCCGACCAGCTGCTCACGTTCGTGCGCACGCACATCCACTCGCAAGCCGTGTTCCTGCTGGTGCTGAACCTGGTGCTGCTCGTGCTCGGCAGCGTGCTCGAGATCTATTCGGCGATCGTCATCCTGGCGCCGCTCGTCGCCCCGATCGGCGCGGCGTTCGGCGTGGACCCGGTCCACCTGGGCGTGGTGTTCCTCGCCAACCTGGAACTCGGCTTCCTGTTCCCACCCGCGGGACTCAACTTGTTCCTGTCATCGTCGCGGTTTGGCAAGCCGCTGCCCGAGCTCTACCGGCACGTCGTGCCGTTCCTGGTCATCCTTGGGATCGGGACACTGGCGATCACCTACCTGCCGCAGCTCACCGTCGGCGTCCTTCGACTGCTCGGCAAGGGGTAGTTCCCGACCCTGTTTGTCCAGTGTGGCTGAGCGTGTGTTCGCTGGGACTGAATATCGGCTGTGCATGATGCAATTCATAATGCGAAAGTGTTGCCGGAACCTTACACTTCGCGGGACTTCGGCGAGTGATCGCTGAACGATTCCACCGGATCCCCGCCGGCCCGCCCGCAGAACCTCCCTTGGGAAGTGATGAGACAGCTTCAGGCCCCGCGCTCCCCACGGGCCCGGCCTTTCATGGATGGACGCCGGACCGTGACACTCACCACCGTCAGGCGTTCCAGCCGCTCGCATGGGTCGATGCGTTCCGTGGCCGCGATGTTCTTGGCGTGCCTGCTGGTAGTTGCCGGGTCGCGACAGGCGCGCGCGGTGCAGTACCCGGGCTTCACGCCCATGGTGACGGACTCCCTGGCCGTGTTCCCGATCCCGCCGCTCTACCCACCGGCCTATCTCTTGAAGCTGCAGGACCCCACGTTCGGCACGGCGCTCTTGCGCGTCTCGGGTGATGCTGGGAGCGCAGTGACGGGACTGGGGGCGACGTGGGGAACGGTCGTTCGCCACGTCTATTCGACGGTGCAGGCTTGGAACTCGGCTTCGTTGCTGTTGTCGCTCGACAATAACAACGGTTCCGCGCCGTCGGTGATCCTGGGCGGAAGCAACTATCTGCCGCTTCACCTGCCATGCGCGAACTACGACCGTTACGACTGGCGCTGGCATCCGCTCACGGCACACCGCGACGAGCAGATCAACGTCAACCAGACCGGCACCGAACTCATGTGGTTCGATG
>CAZADU010000547.1:0-3703 GCA_964483945.1 uncultured bacterium | reverse complement strand
CGCGGCGAGCGCGGACGGTCGCTGCCGGCACGTGGCGTGTACGGACGATCGCCGCCGGCGCGCGGCGTGTAAGGGCGGTCGCTGCCAGCTCTCGGCGCGTACGGACGGTCACCCGTAGGCCTCGGCGCACGCGGTCGGTCGCTGCCAGCTCGCGGCGTGTACGGACGGTCGCCCGTGGGGCGCGGCGAGCGCGGACGGTCGCTGCCGGCGCGCGGTGCGTACGAACGGTCGCCCGAAGGCCTCGGTGTGTAACTCGCGCTCGAGGGCCCGCGCTCTGCGGGTCCGGTGCGCGGCCGGCTGCTCGCGCGGGGCGGCCCACTCGGGCGCGGTCGGCTGCTCGCGCTCGCGGGTCTGCTCCCCGTTCGGCTCGCCGGGCGTCCCGCCGGCCGGGTGCTGGTGCTGCGTCGTTCGGTGCTCACTTGGTCTGCTCCTTCAAGGTCTCGAATCGTTCTCCCGGCTGCGGCCGCGCTCCTCGCGCCCACTCGGCGGCGTCGAGTTCCGCGCGCCCCTCCGGTTTCAGTCTCGTCACGCGCAACACGCCGTCGGCGCAAGCCACGCGAAGCCCTTCGTCATCACTCTCCAGCAGCGTGCCGGGCGCGGCACCACGAGAACCCGCCTCGGCGAACGCGCGCACGATCAACACCCGCTTGCCGCGGAACGCCGTCGTCGCACCCGGCCACGGCGTCACTGCGCGGGCATGCGCTCGCACGACGAGGGCCGGAAGATCCCAGTCCACCACGCCGTCATGCTTGCGCAACTTCTTCGCGTAGCTGCCTGCCGCGCGGTCCTGCGGCGTGCGCGGGGCGACGCCCTCGGCGGCCTGCACAACGCTCGCGGCGAGCAGCGGCGCGCCCAGTTCGGCCAGCCGAGCGGCCAGTGTGGCCGCGTCGTCGTCGTCGCGAACCGGTTCGCTCCGACACGCGATCACGTCACCGGTGTCGATGCCCTCGTCCATGAACAGCGTGCACACACCCGTCTCGGTACGGTCGTCCCACAGCGCGCGCTGCACCGGCGAGGCACCGCGAAAGTCGGGTAGCAACGAGCCGTGCAAGTTCACACAGCCGGCGCGCGGCAGCGCCAGCACTTCGGGCGTGAGGATGGCCCCAAACGCCACCACCGCGAACACGTCGGCTCGAAGCGAGGCAAGTTCGTCCCGCACCTCGGGCGCCTTCATATCGCCGGGCTTCACGACCGTCAGCCCCAGTGCCTCAGCGGCCACCGCGACCGGTGAACCACACGTGAGCTGGCCGCGGCCGCGAGGGCGGTCGGGTTGTGTCACCACGCACGTCACGTCGCAGGCTGCGGCCACCGCTCGCAGCGCGGGTACCGCGAACTCCGGCGTGCCCATGAACACGACGCGGGGCTTCAGATGGCCCCCTCGCCCCGCTCGGGGTGATAGCCCTCGGGCACGTCGCCACGCGCGAGCGCATCGAGGTCCCGCCGCAGGAACTGCCGCTTGAGCGGACCCAGTCGGTCCGTGAACAGCACACCGTCCAGGTGGTCGGTCTCGTGCTGCACGGCGCGTGCGAGGAATCCCTCGACCACGCGCTCGAACGGCCGTCCGTTCTCGTCGAACGCGCGCAGGCGCAGACGCGTGGCACGGTCCACGTCGGCGAGGATCCCGGGCATGGACAGACAGCCTTCCTCGGCCTTCGCCTTTCCCGAGCGCTGATCCAGCACCGGGTTCACCACGGCGAACTTGTCGTGCGCGCCACCTTCTCGCGGCACGTCCACCACGAACACGCGCTGCGCCACGCCCACCTGGTTGGCGGCCAGCCCGACGCCGTTGTAGGCCGCCATCGTCTCGAACAGGTCGGCCACGAGCTGGCGCACCGAGTCATCGAACTCGCGCACCACTCGCGCCTTCTCGCGCAGGACAGGGTCGCCATAGATGCGGACGGGACGCAGCGGCATCACTTACCTTCCGGTGCGATCACTTGGGCGATGGCGCTGCGGGAGAACTCGACCTTGGTCTCGTCCGAGATCCTGAGAACCGCGCGGTCCGCCTCGATGCTCACGACCGTGGCGAACATGCCGCTCGTGGTGAGCACCTTGTCGCCCTTCTTGAGCTCGCTGATCTTCTTCTCGAGCTTCTTTCGCTCGTTGCTCTGCGGCCGGATCACCATGAAGTAGAGGATGCCGAACATGAGCGCCATCATCACGGGGAAGCTCATGCCGCCCCCGAAGAACTGCGACATCGGGTTGCTGTCCACGGGAGGGGCCGACTGGGTCTGCGCGATCGCGTCCGTCACGAACATGCCGCTTCCTTTCGGTGGTAGGGAATCCGCCGCGTCCTACGACGCGGCGCGTACGAGCGTCTCACCGCTCGCGAACTGCTCGAGGAACTGCTGCCGGAAGGCCGCATAGCGGCCCTGCTGGATGGCCGCGCGCGCGCGGCGCACCAACGACATCATGTGATGCACCGCGTGCACCGAAGCCAGCCGCATGCCGAGGAGCTCGCCCGACACGAACAGGTGGCGCAGGTAGGCGCGCGTGTACTTGCGGCACGTCGCGCAATCGCACTCGGGGTCGAGCGGACGCTCGTCGTGCGCGTAGGCGGCATTGCGCACCACCAGCCGCCCGCCGCCGATGAACACCGTGCCGCGCCGCGCATTCCGCGTGGGCAGCACGCAATCCATCATGTCCACGCCGCGCGCCACCGCCTCGATCACGTCGACCGGATGGCCGACGCCCATGAGGTAACGCGGCTTCTCGCGTGGGAACTCGGCACAGTCGCGCTCGACCATCTCGAGTCCGAGCTTGCGCCCCTCGCCCACCCACAGCCCGCCCAGTGCGAATCCGTCAAATGGCATGGCCCCCAGCTGCGCGAAGCAGCGCGCGCGCTCAGCGGCGTCGGTGCCGCCCTGGTTGATGCCGAACAGCGCCATTGCGCCCCTCCCTTGCTCGCGCAGCCGCTCGCGCTCGTCGAGGCCGCGCTGCGCCCAGCGCACGGTGCGCGACACGGCCTCGCTCACCACCTCCGACGACGCCGGCAACCGCACGAGGTGGTCGAACGACATCGCGATGTCGGTGCCGAGCCCGTCCTGCACGCGGATCGCCTCCTCGGGCGAGAGTTTGTGTTTCGAGCCGTCCAGGTGCGAGCGGAACTCCACGCCCTCTTCGCGCACGCGGTTCAGCTCCGAGAGGCTCATCACCTGGAAGCCGCCGCTGTCGGTGAGGATCGCACCTTCCCAGCCCATGAACCGGTGCAACCCGCCCATGCGGCTCACCGTGTCCACGCCCGGTCGCAACATCAGGTGGTAGGTGTTGGACAGCAGGATGTCGCACCCGGCGGCCGTCAGGTCGTCGGGTGTGAGCGTCTTGACCGAGCCGACCGTGCCCACGGGCATGAACGATGGGGTCAGCACGTCACCATGCGACGTGCGGAAACGCCCAGCGCGCGCGCCGGTGGACGGGTCCTCGGCTTCGAGGTGGAACGAAAAGGGCATCAGGGGTCTGCGGGGCAGAGGACGCGTCGGGGGGATCCGGGATCCCGGAGCCGGCGGGCCAGTTGCCCTGCCGGGTGCTGCGAACGTTCGGCCAATAACTTACGGGGGCGGGCTCGCGCAGGTCAAGCCCGCGAGTGCGCCCTACCCTGCTATCTTCAACCTCTCTTGCGGAATCCGACGAAGGAGAATGAAGATGCGCGTGGTGTTCTTGCTCCCATTGGCCGGCCTGCTTCTGGCATCGCCGGTCGGTGCCG
>CAZADU010000546.1:0-1800 GCA_964483945.1 uncultured bacterium | reverse complement strand
GGCGGCCGATCGCACCCTGGCGCACAAGGTCGGTGGCGAGGCGGCGCGCGGGCTGGAAGCGGAACTCGTGGTTGATGCCCGCCACGCGGCCGGCGAGTGTTGCGGCGTCGCGCATGTCCGCGGCCTGGAAGCGGTGCAGCGCCGTGGGCTTCTCGCACAGCACGTGCGCGCCGGAGGACACCGCGGCGAGCATCATCGGGTGGTGCAGGAACACCGGAGTGACGATGCTCACGAGCTCAGGGCTCTCGCAGCGGAGCAGCTCACGCCAGTCGCCGTAAGCGGCAGGCACGCCCAGCTCGTCGGCGATGCGCGCAGTCTTCTCGCCGTCGCTGCCCGCGATGGCCACGAGTTCAAAGCCCGGATGACGCTGGAAGGCCGGCGCCTGCACGAGGCGGCCGAACGAGGTGCCGAGGATGGCGACGCGAATGCGGGACATGGGCTCTCCTGGATGCGTGTTCCGGCCGGGCATCGTCGGGCGCTCGCGTTGCGGCGTCAACGCGAGGCTCGCCCCACGTGGCTCCCCCATGACCGATTCACGGCGGAGACAGAACAAGAATCTCGCCGCCGCCCCCGCCGGCCGTGTGCTAGCCTGCCCGCGCACTTCCTGACGTCTTGACCGCCTCGTTCACGGAGGTCCCATGCGCGACCCGCGCACGCGACAGCTTGCCCGGCTGATCGTCCAGCATTCCTGCGCTCTGAAACCCGGCGAGGCCGTGCTCATCGAATCCTTCGACCTGGCCGGCGGCCTGGTGCTCGATCTCATCGAGGAGACGCAGGCGGTCGGGGCCATCCCCGTGGTCTCGCTGCGCGACAATACCGTCATCCGCACGCAGCTCCTGCGGGCGACTGAGGCCCAGCTTCAAGTGCAGGCGGCTCTCGAGTTGCACCAGATGCAGCAGGTGCAGGCCTACATCGGCATCCGCGCCTCGAACAATGTCAGCGAACTGGGCGACGTTCCGGCCGACCGCATGAGCCTCTACCAGCAGATCGTGGCCAAGCCCGTGCACCTCGACTACCGCGTCAACCACACGCGCTGGGTCGTGCTGCGCTACCCCAACACCGCCATGGCCCAGCTCGCGAACATGAGCACCGAGGCGTTCGAAGACTTCTACTTCCGTGTCTGCAACGTGGACTACGCCCGCATGCACCGTGCGATGGAGCCGCTGGTCGCACGCATGCAGCGAACCGACCGCGTGCAGATCAAGGGGCCCGGCACCGACCTGCGCTTCAGCATCAAGGACATCGGCGTCATCCCGTGCTTCGGCGAGCGCAACATCCCCGATGGCGAGTGTTTCACGGCGCCGGTGCGCGACTCGGTCGAGGGCGTGATCTCGTACAACACGCCGAGCGTGTACCTGGGCACGACCTACGATCACCTGTCGTTCACGTTCGAGAAGGGCCGCATCGCCAGGGCGACCGGCAATCCCCAGGACAAGCTCGACCTTCTGCTGGACACCGACGAGGGCGCGCGCTACGTGGGCGAGTTCTCGCTCGGGTTCAACCCGCACGTACTGCACCCCATGAAGGACACGCTGTTCGACGAGAAGATCGCCGGTTCACTGCACTTCACGCCAGGCCAGTGCTACGAGACCACGAACAACGGCAACCGCTCGCGCATCCACTGGGACCTGGTGCTGATCCAGCGCCCCGAGTACGGCGGCGGCGAGGTGTGGTTCGACGGCGAGCTGATCCGCAAGGACGGCCTGTTCGTCGTGAACGACCTGAAGGGCCTGAACCCGGAATCGCTCGGAAGTTCGTAGACGGGCGGTTCGGGCGACACGGCCGGCGCGGAGCTCACCC
>CAZADU010000545.1:0-2471 GCA_964483945.1 uncultured bacterium | reverse complement strand
CGAGGCCGAGTGCCTTGAGTTTGTCGAGGAGCTGCCCGACCATGCCGTCGTGCTCGACATGCCGTCTGGATAGACGCCCAGGCCGGTCTTGCCCACACTCGCAGGCTTCAGGTACGTGTTGATGTGCATGCGCGTGGAGTTCCACCAGAGGAAGAAGGGCTTGTCGGCCTTCTTGGCCTTCTCGAGGTAGTCGAGCGAGGCCTTGGTGATCTCCACGTCGATGGTCTCCATCCGCTTCTTGGTCAGCGGGCCGGTGGACTCGATCTTCTGGGACCCGTCCGCGTTCGCCCAGGCGTGGATCACACCACGCGTCTGGAACTTCTTGATCATCGCTGGGTCTTTGAAGTAATCGGGGTTCTCGAACTCCTCCTCGGCATTGAGGTGGTAGAGCGAGCCGAAGAACTCGTCGAAGCCGTGCGCCGTGGGGAGGTGTTCATCCAGATCGCCAAGATGGTTCTTGCCGAACTGAGCCGTCATGTAGCCCTGCGCCTTGAGCAACTGCGCCAGGCTGACGTCGCGCGCCTGCAGGCCCTCTTTTGCTCCGGGCAGGCCGACCTTGAGCAGGCCGGTGCGGAACCCCGACTGCCCGGTGATGAAGCACGCGCGGCCGGCGGTGCAGCTCTGCTGTCCGTACCAGTCGGTGAACAACGCGCCTTCCTTGGCGATGCGGTCGATGTTCGGCGTCTTGTACCCCATCATGCCCTGATTGTACGCGCTGATATTCCACCAGCCGATGTCGTCGCCCCAGATCACCACGATATTGGGCTTCTTGGTCTGCGCGTGTGCGACCGCGCAGGGAATCATCACTGCAATCATCAGGCAGAGTATCGCGAACCTGACCATGTGGATTCTAGAGCTCACTCCGTACCCCCGATCATGGTGCTGATGGAACTGCCGTTGGCCGTCCGGGAAGCAATTCGTGCCCGGCAGCATGCGCGGCGGAGGCTAACACGTCAGTATCGGGCCGGACATCTGGCAGCGCGCAGATGCGCTGCTCGAGCTTGCCCGTCCCACTGAACGTCTTACCGAAACGGAATCGGCGTCATCGGAATCGCGACTTCAACTCGCCCCATGTGCTGCGGCGGACAGGAGCCAGGTAGTTGGGATCGCACTGGATACACACCGAAGACTGATCACTCAGCGACCAGACGACGTCATCGAAGTCCGCGTCGGAGCCGCTCGCGGGAGACTGGTCCTCCGCTCCGAACCAGGCGCTCCCGCGGTAGACCCCTGTCCCCCGGTAGAACAGCAGTTGGGGCGCGGCTGAAGGATTCCGTGCGTCCTGCGAGAAGAGCGGGCCGTCCGGGGCCGCGACGTACATCCCCACGGCGCGGCGGTCCGCACCGAGCCAGGTCGTGCTGCTGAAGCGAACCGCGTCCGCATCGAACACAGTCACGATTGCGCGGTCCGGCGAACTGCGGAACGTGATACTGGCGAACCAGCCCAGCACCGCCACGGCGGGGAACACCTCCATGAGCGCCGGGTTCGCATCGTGTCCATTGTAGAGGCCTGACGCGACGCCCCGCTCGTTGGCGATCAGCTCGGCCACGATCGTGAACGGGCTGCTGTTGTTGGGGAAGCGAGCGGAGAACAGCCCGACATCGATCTGGTCCTCGGACACCACGATACTCTCGGCCTGGGCGTCGAGCATCTGTTGGAGTCCGGTGCCTTGGACGGCGACCTGCGGCGTGCGCGGCTGGGCCTGCGGCAGTGTCAGGATCGAGCCGGCGGCCGCCTCATGTGCCGGCAGGAGCAGCCCGAGCACGAGAATCGCCGTGGGCGTGGGGAGCGTGTTCCGACGCAAGGGACCTCCGGTCGACGAGGCGCGGCCGGGGGACGCACGCACGGGTACGAGCTACAAGCGGCGACCCGAGACGGCAGTCCGCGCTCTTCAGCCACGAGTATAGGCACGCGGAGCGCCAAACGAGGAGTGCAAACCGAGTCGCGCTTCGGCTTTCCTCCTCCCCGCGCACCCACACCAGCAGCTTGCGCCGGTCCTCGGGATTCAGTCGTGCGTCGCCGTGCAGGATCAAGTAGACGGACAGCGGCATGCGGCCGCGATCCACCTGCTTGGCGACCTTGCCGAGCAGGTCGTCCTGAGAGCACCGCGCGCCGCCACACCTCCGCGAGTACCGTTGCGTCGTGCGACCTCTGCGTCACACAACGGCCGTCGCGCCGGAACGCGCCGTCGGTCAGCATGAGGCGCTGGTGCGGATGCCAGTGGGCGAGCGAACCGAAGCTCAGCGCCAGGCTCACCACGCACGGCACCGCCTCCGGCTCATGGCCCAAGCGCGGAGGCGCTCGCCACAGCGCGGCGCGCATGCACGCAAGCAGCCTGAGTGCGCTGCGGTCACGGCACAACGCGCACCCCATTGCCAACCTGCAGCCGACGGCGACAGCGGCTCGGCTCGCCCGCCCATCCCGCCACCCCGACCTCAGTGCAGCCGCTTCCTCCGGTTGCGCACGAAGTC
>CAZADU010000544.1:0-5958 GCA_964483945.1 uncultured bacterium | reverse complement strand
CCCGCCCGGCGCTTCCGGGTCAAGAGCAGGGGCGCGAGCACGGCGGGGACGCCGAGTGTGGCCTGTCATCGTCGTGGTCAGGCGGGGTCGCGTGGAGCTAGGGCGCCAGCCGTTCGAGCTTCCAGCCGCCCCGCCGCCGCGAGTAGCGCAGCCGGTCGTGCAGGCGATCGGGCCGCCCCTGCCAGAACTCGAAAACGCGGGCCGTCAGCCGGTAGCCGCCCCAATGCGGCGGGCGCGGCACCGGGCCGTCAGCGAAGCGGCGGAGCGTGCGCTCGTGCGCGCGATCCAATGCCAGGCGCGAGGCGAGCACGCGGCTCTGCGGGCTCGTCCAGGCTCCCAGTTGTGCGCCGCGTGGCCGCCTGGCGAAGTACGCATCGGCCTCGCGCGCGCTCACCGGTCGCACCGTGCCCTCGAGGCGCACCGAGCGGTGAAGTGGCGGCCACCAGAACACCAGCGCGGCCGCCTGCTGGAGGGCCAACTCGCGGCCCTTGTCGCTCGCCTGGTTGGTGTAGAACGTGAACCCGCGCGCATCCGCGTCCTTCATCAGCACCATGCGCGCTCGGGGCCGGCCGCGGCCGTCCACGGTGGCGAGCGACATGGCGTTGGGCTCAGGGCCGCCGTCGCGGACTGCCGCGGCGAGCCAGCGCTTGAACAGGACGAACGGGTCGTCGGGGGCTCGCGACTCGATGAGCGGGGCGCCGGCGTAGTCCCGGCGCAGGCGGTTCAAGGTCATGCGGCCAAGGTAGTCGAGACGGCCGCCGGCTGCACGGCGAGTTCGACGCGGTCGTCAGGCGGCCAGGCGCAGCCGCAACGGGCGTAGGCGCGCGCCCGGGAACATCATCGTGAACACGCTGCCGCGGCCCTCGTGACTGTCCACCAGCAGGTGGCCGCCGTGGCCCTCGACCACGCGCCGCACCAGCTCGAGTCCGAAACCCATGCCAGCCACGTTGAACTCGAGCCCGGTCGCCGTGCGATGGTGCCTCGACTCGTGCATGACGTAGTCATCGTCGAACAGCCGCTCGCGCGCCTCCTTCGACATGCCGATGCCCGTGTCTCGCACCTCGATGGCGAAGTCCTCCTCGCGAACGAACGCACGCACCACAACAGAGCCGCCGTCGGGTGTGAACCGTATGCCGTTTCGCACCAGTGCGTCGACTGCGTGCAACACCTGCCCGCGGTCAAGGATCGCGGTGCGTGCGTCCGTGTGCACCTCGAGCGAGAGCGCGACGCGGCGGTCGGGTGCCGCACGGGTGGCCTCTCGTAACGCCTCGGCGAGCAGCGGGTCCACCTCGCAGTCGGTGGGCGAAGCGGCCCCGTCAGCGTTGTCGCTTTGCGCCATGCGCGTGGCCGAGACGGCGATCTTCTCCAGTGAGTGGCAGGCGCGTTCGATCGCGTCCAGACCTTCGTTGAATTTGCTGGTGCCCTGCTTGACCAGCCCGCCGCGCAGCAGATCCTCCCAGCCGCGGATGATGCTGATGGGGGTGCGCAGCTCGTGCGAGGCGACGGCGATGAACTCGCTCTTGGCGCGCGCCACTTCCTGGAGGCTGCGCACGTAGTTGCGCTGCCGCCGTCGCATGTCGTCGAAGCGTGCGGCCAGGAATCCCATCTCGTCGGCTCGGTCGCGGTCGAGCGGCGCGTCCCATTCGCCCTGCTCCATGGCCGAGGCTGCCGCCACCATCTGGCGGATGGGCCGCGTGATGTGCGCCGCGATGAACAACGTCGCCAGCGCGACCGCGGCCAGCAGGAGCAAGCCGAGTTGAAACAACTGCACGCGCACCGAGCGGAGGAACGCGGTCTCCGCACCGAGCGAGCGTTGCAGCAGGTAGGACTGACCGCGGCCCTCGAGCGCCATAGGGAGCGGGCGCCGGTAGGCGATCCAGCCGGAGATGCGCACCGGCTCGGCGGTGCCACTGATCGAGCGAGCCGCCACGAGCCGCGCGATGTCCAGTTCCTCGCGGTCGTCCAGGGTGGTGCGCGTGATGCGCTGGTCCGAGAGGAACGTGACTTCGGCGTTGGTGAGCTCGCGCAGGCGCGCCGCCATGGCACCGCTCACTTCGCGGCCCAGTAGCAGAGCCCCGACCACGCGGCCGTCGGCGATCACCGGCGTGCCCGAGAGCAGGATGTGGGCGCCGCGCTGCACGATGGCGCGCTGCTCCGAACGGCCAGCGAGCGCCGACGACACGAGCGCACTGCGTACCTGCCCGAGCGAGACCCGGCCCACCGTGGCGACCATGTCTCCGCGGTGGTCCACGACCTCGAACACGTCCGGGTGCGCGATGCTCTGGAAGTCCTGCGCCACGCCCGCGACGGTGGCCAGGAAATGGCGGTCACCGGGGCGGTGGGGGATCTCGAGCACGGAGAAGAAGCGCGGATCGCGCACGATGACCGCGCTCGTCACGATCAGCTCGTTGGCGCTCGCCCCGAGCATGTTCTCGAACACCTGTGCCGCGCGCCGTAGATCGCCCGTGATCGCTTCCTCGCTGCGCGCGCGCAGGCCGCGATCCACGAACCACAGCATCGTGCCGGCAAGAGCCAGCAGCGGCAGCGCGGTGACGAGCAGGATCTGCAAGCGCAGACCCATGCGCGGTCGCAGCGCCGTACGGATCGGTTCGGGTGCGGTGGGGCCGGGCAGATCGTCCTCCTCGGACGGGTGACCCCTGAAGGTCACGAGTTCGCCGGTGTTATCGGCCCTGGACCCCCGATGCTGAACCTCCACGAGCGTCCGGTCTCGTTTCTACTCTGATGTGCGGCGTGCCCATAACACGAGCAGCCCGAGCCTTTTGGCCCGGGCTGCTCGCGTTATCTATGAGGGCTCAGCGATAGGCAGGCAGCCCCGTGACCGCTTCGCCCAGGACCAGCGTGTGGATGTTGTGCGTGCCCTCGTACGTGTAGACCGACTCGAGGTTGCACATGTGGCGCATGACCGGGTACTCGGCCGTGATGCCGTTCGCACCGAGTACGTCGCGAGCCTCGCGCGCGATCTGCAGCGCGATCTCGCAGTTGTTGCGCTTGGCCAGCGACACCTGCTCTGGCTTCAGGGTGCCGCGCTCCTTCATGCGGCCGAGCTGGACGCACAGCAACTGCGCCTTGGTGATCTCGGTGAGCATCACCGCCAGCTTGGCCTGCACCAGCTGGAACTGGCCGATGGGCTTGCCGAACATGATGCGAACCTTCGAGTACTCGGCGGCCGAATGCATGCATGCCATCGCCGCACCCACCACTCCGAACGCGATGCCGAAGCGCGCCTGCGTGAGGCATCCGAGCGGACCCTTGAGCCCCGAGACGTTCGGGAGCAGGCCGTCCTCCGGCACGAACACATCCTGGAGAATCAGCTCGCTCGTCACCGAGGCGCGCAGCGAGTGCTTGCGCTTCTGCTCGGGTGCCGAGAAGCCCTTGCTCTTGCTGTCCACGATGAAGCCGCGGATCACCTCGCGGCCCTTGGCCTCGTCCTTGAGTTTGGCCCAGACGATGGCGAGGTCCGAGACGGTGCCGTTCGTGATCCACATCTTGGCTCCGTTGACGACATAGCCGCCATCCACCTTTTGTGCGCGCGTGAGCATGCCGGCGGGATCGCTGCCGAAGTCGGGCTCGGTGAGCCCGAAGCAGCCGATGAGCTCACCCTTGGCGAGCTTTGGCAGGTACTTCATGCGCTGCTCCTCGGTGCCGTACTCGTAGATCGGGTACATGACGAGTGAGCCCTGCACGGAGGCGAACGAACGCAGGCCGGAATCGCCGCGCTCGAGTTCCTGCATCGCCAGGCCATAGGCCGTGGCCGACACGCCGGCACAGCCGTATTTCTCGGGCAGCGTCGCACCGAGCAGGCCCATCTCGGCCAGCTCGGGGATGAGGTCGCGCGGGAAGTAGGCATTCTCGTACGCGTCCTCGATGACCGGGAGGAACCGGTCCTCGACCCAGCCGCGCACGTGCTCGCGGATCTGGATCTCGTCCTCATGGAGGAGCGAATCGATCTCGTAGAAGTCCACACCGGTGAAGCGGGCCATGGGGTGCTCCTCATCGGTGACAGGGGCCGGGCGGCGAGCATGCGGTCCCGGGTCGCAGCGGAGTCGGGAGTGCAGCTTGGGATGGGGCCAGGCAGTTGGAGGGAACGCGACGCCCGAGTATAGGAGCCGCCTCCGGCGGCCCACAAACCTGCTCGGCGGGATCGTCAGCCTTGCGGCGCACGCGTCCGGCGCGGGCGTTGCGATGGCCCGCCGCGCGGGCGTAGGGTTCCCGCACATGTCCGCGAACGTCCCCCTCTCGAAGGAGCCGCCATGCCTCGCTCCCGTGCAGCCGTCTTCGCCCTGTTGCTCGCGGGTCTCGCGGTGACCCCCGCGTCACCTGAGTTCGATGCGTTCGCCGGCACGCCCGGCACCGGCCGTGCTGGGGCGACGCGCTCCGTGGTCTATGGCCGCCACGGCATGGTGGCGTGCTCGCAGCCACTCGCCGCGCAGGCCGGCCTCGAAGTGCTCAAGGCCGGGGGCAGTGCGGTGGACGCCGCGATCGCCATGAACGCCTGCCTGGGGCTAATGGAGCCCACGGCCAACGGCATCGGCGGCGACCTGTTCGCGATCGTGTGGGATCCCAAGTCGAAGAAGCTGCACGGGCTCAACGCCTGCGGTCGCTCGCCGCTGGGGCTGAAGGCATCGCAGATCCCCGCCGAGAAGGACGGCACCATCCCGCTCTACTCGCCCTACGCGTGGAGTGTTCCCGGTTGCGTGGATGGCTGGGCCGAGCTGCATGCGAAGTTCGGCAAGTTGCCGCTGTCGCGCGACCTGGCCCCCGCGGTCCGGTACGCGGACGAGGGCTTCCCGGTCTCGCCCGTGATCGCGGGGGACTGGGCACGTTCGGTGACGCGGTTCAAGGACAAGCCCGGCTTCAATGAGCTGTTCATGCCCGGTGGTCGCACGCCGGCCGAGGGCGAGATCTTCCGCAACCCGGCACTGTCGAAGACACTGCAGCTCATCGGCGAGCAGGGCCGCGACGCCTACTACAAGGGTGCGATCACCGAGGAGTTCGTGAAGTACTCGAAGCAGCACGGCGGATTCTTCACGCTGGAGGACTTCGCCAAGCACCGCTCGGAATGGCTGGACCCTGTGAGCACCGACTACCACGGCTACACGGTGTGGGAGCTGCCGCCGCCGGGGCAGGGGATCGCGGCGCTGCAACTGCTCAACATCCTCGAGAACTTCGACTTGAAGAGCATGGGCCGAGGTTCTGCGGACTACTGGCACGTGTTCACCGAGGCGAAGAAGGTGGCGTTCGCCGACCGCGCCCGCTACTACGCCGATCCCGAGTTCGCGAAGGTCCCCGTGTCCGAACTGATCGGCAAGCCCTACGCGAAGCAGCGCGCCGCGCTCATCGACATGAAGCAGGCGGCCACGACGGATCTGCCCGGCGAGCCCACGGCGCTCAATCGCCGTGAGACCACCTACCTGTGCGCGGCCGACGAGAGCGGCATGATGGTGTCCCTGATCCAGAGCAACTACACCGGCTTCGGCAGCGGGTACTGCATCCCGGCGCTGGGGTTCGGCATCCAGGACCGCGGCAACCTGTTCGACCTCAAGCCCGGTAAGCCCAACTCGTATGCCCCCGGCAAGCGGCCGTTCCACACCATCATCCCCGCGTTCATGACCAAGGACGGCGAACCGGTCATGGCATTCGGGCTGATGGGCGGCGACATGCAGCCGCAGGGTCATGCACAGGTGGTGGTGAACCTCGTGGACTTTGGTATGAATCTTCAAGAATCCGGCGATGCGATCCGGTTCCATCACTCGGGCTCGAGCGAACCCACCGGTACGGTCATGACCGGCGGCGGCGTGCTGCACATCGAGGACGGCCTGACGGCCGAGGTGCTCGCCGAACTCAAGCGGCGCGGCCACAGGCTGGAGAGCCAATCCGTGGGCGCCTACGGCGGCTACCAGGCAGTGTGGCGGGATCCGAAGACGGGTGTGTACTCGG
>CAZADU010000543.1:0-7306 GCA_964483945.1 uncultured bacterium | reverse complement strand
TTCGAGGTCGTGCGCCTGGACCCGCCGCGTGACGCCGAGGTGACGAGCATTCTGGCGGGCTGGGCCGAGCGCATCGAGCGTGAGCGCCGCGTGAGTGTGGCGGCGTGGCTGCTGGACGAAGCCGCACAGCTGTCGCGCCAGTACCTCTCGAGTCTGCGCGCGCCGGGCGGAGTGCTGCGCATGCTCGAGCTGGCCGTGATCGCGGTCGCCCCGGTGAACGCCGAAGCCGCCGCGGTCGAGCTGCAGCACGAGGACGTGCTCAAGGCGGTCTCGGACCTGACCGGCCTGCCGTCCGATCTTCTGGATGACCGCCGGGCACTAGACCTCGATGCGCTGCGGGCCCGGCTCGAGGAACGCGTCATCGGCCAGCACGATGCGGTGAGCGCGCTGGTCGAGCGCGTCGCGTTGCTCAAGGCCGGCGTGACCGACCCCAAGCGCCCCTACGGCGTGTTCCTGTTCGCCGGGCCGACGGGCACCGGCAAGACCGAGCTCGCCAAGGCGCTGGCGGCGTGGCTGTTCGGTTCCGAGGACCGGCTGCTGCGGCTCGACATGAGCGAACTCGCGGACGGCATGGGCATGGACCGCGTCACCGGTGCGGCGACCGTGACCAGCGCGGGGGCCGGCTCGCTTGCCGCCGCGATCCGCCGCCAGCCGTTCTCGGTCGTGCTCTTGGACGAGTTCGAGAAGGCGCACCCGCGTGTCTGGAACCTGTTTCTCCAGGTGTTCGACGATGGAAGGCTCACGGACGCCGCGGGCGAGACGGCCGACTTCCGCAACAGCATCATCATCCTGACTTCCAACCTCGGCGCCACACTCGCCACCGGCGAGCGGCTGGGCTTCGCGGAGGGCGGCGACGGCTTCAGCGCCGCGGCGGTGGAGCGCTCGGTGACCCGCGCGTTCGCGCCCGAACTGCGCAACCGACTCGACCGCGTCGTGGTGTTCCGCCCGTTCACACGGGACGTCATGCGCCGCATCCTGCACAAGGAGATCGCCGACGCGTCCGCGCGCCGGGGCCTGCGGCGCCGCGAGTGGGCAGTGGAGATCGAGGAGGGCGCGTTCGAGTTCCTGCTGGACCGCGGCTTCACGCACGACCTGGGCGCGCGTCCGCTCAAACGCAGCCTCGAGCGCTACCTCCTGGCACCGCTGGCGCGCACCATTGTCGAGCGTCGCGTGCCCGAGGGCGATCAGTTCCTGTTCGTGCGCACCGACGGCGACGCACTCGCGGTGGAGTTCGTGGACCCCGACGCACCCACGAGCGCGCCGGTGACACTGCCCGCGGCCACGGGCGCGACCGATCTGCGCGTGATCGCCTGGGACCCACACGGGTCGGCCAGCGAGATGCACGAATTGCGCGTCGCGCTCGGGCGCTTCACCGCGCGAGTCGAGAGCGCGGAGTGGAGCGAGACCAAGGCGCGCTGGTTGGCGATGCCCTCGAGCGAGGGCTTCTGGCAGCGCAGCGACCGCTTCGAGGTGCTGGGCCGCGCCGAGTACATGGACCGCATCGGGGCGGGGTTCCGCTCGGCGAGTTCGCTGCTGGCCCGGCTCGAGGGCGACAGCGGAGCCCAGCGGCAGCAGTGGCCGCGCAACATGGTGGCACGGCTCGCGCAGCAGTTGCTGCTGCTCGAGGCCGCGGCGGAAGAGGCCCTGAGCACGGGGCCTCGCGACGCGTTCATCTATGTGCAGGCCGGCCCTGACAGCCCCGACCGCGCCAGCGAGCAGGAGTTCTCGCGGCGAATCGCGGCGATGTACGAATCATGGGCGCGTCAGCGCGGCATGCGCATCGCCGTCTTGAAGCCCACGACGCGTCATTCGGGCGACACGGTGTGGATGGCGGTGAGCGGGTTCTCGTCGTTCGTCTCATTGGCGCCCGAGGACGGGTTGCACGTGCTGGAGTGGGGCACGCCCGCCGAAGGCGGCGTGAAACGCGCCACCGTGCGCGTGCGCGTGCTGCCGCAGCCGCTCGTTCCCGTGCGAGAGGGCGAGACTGAACTCACGCGCCAGGCTGCAGAGGTGCTCGCCGGAGCACCGAGCCCACCACCCACGATCGTGCGCCGCTACCGCGGCACGCCGTCGCCGCTGGTACGCGACTCGGTGCGCGGATGGCGCACGGGCCGACTCGAGCGCGTCTTCGCCGGCGACTTCGACCTGGTGCCCGCGGGCGAGACGGAAGGCAGCTAGCTTCTCGGCCGTTCAGGGCAAGAGCGGCCGGGGCGCCCGGCGAGGGCGCCCGTGCCGGCGCCCGTGCCGACAATGGCGCAAGCGTCCGCCGTCGCGGTAGCATCCGCGCCCCATGGCCGCCCCCCGCTCATCCGAAGTCGCGCCACGCGCGGCCAAGCCGCGTCCGTCCGCGCCGCGCTCGCTGTCCGCCTCGCCCCTGCCGATGTGGGCCGCCGGCTGCTTCCTGGCGTCGGGTGCTGCCGGACTGTTGTACGAGATCGTGTGGTCCAAGCAGCTCGCCTACGTGCTGGGCAGTTCCCTGCACGCCGTGGCCGCGGTGGTGGCGTCGTTCCTGGGTGGGCTGGCACTTGGTGCGCGCTTCCTGGGCGTGCCGCTCGCACGGCGCGGTGACGGCGCGCGCATGTACGCGCGACTCGAGATCGGTGTGGCGGTGCTGGGGCTGCTGCTGCTGCCGGCGCTGCGCGCCAGCGACCCGCTCGTGGGCCAGCTCTACCGGGCCCTCGGCGGTGAGACGCCCGCGTTCGCCGTTGCGCGGCTGGGGCTGCTCGTGCTGGCGCTGCTGCCGCCCGCGGCACTCATGGGTGCGACGTTGCCGGTGCTGGTCGCGCACGTGGAGCGAGACCTCGTGGGCGCGGGGCTCGCGAGGCTTTACGCGCTCAACACGCTGGGCGCCGTGGTGGGTTCGATCGCCGCCGGCTTCCTGCTGCTGCCCGTCATCGGACTCACCGCCACGACGTTCGTGGCCGCCGCGCTCAACCTGGCCGTGGCGGCAGTGGCGTGGAAGCGCGGTGGTGCGAGTGCGCGCTCGGCAGCGGTTCCTGAACCGGTCGTGGCAGCAGCATTGCCCGTCGCGCCACTCGAGCCGGGGCCTCGCCGCATCGTGGCGGTGATGTTCGCGCTCTCCGGCTTCGGCGCGCTCGCGTTCCAGATTGCGTGGGTGCGGCTTTTCGGGTTGGTGTTCGGCTCATCGGTGTACTCGTTCTCGGCAGTGCTCGCCGTCTACCTGCTGGGCATCGCCCTGGGCAGCGCGATCGCCGGCCCGCGCCTGGGCCGGCTCGCCACGCTCGGCGGCTTCGGCGCGTTGCAGTTGCTGCTCGCGGCGAGTGCCGCGTTCGCGCTGCAGGCGTTCCCGAGCCTGCCGCAGCGCATGCTCGACATGGGCATCCAGGCCGGGGCCGACTGGCGCGCGCTGCTCCTCGCCGAGACGGGCACCGTTGCACTGTTGATCGGCGTGCCATGCCTGATCCTGGGCGCGCTGTTCCCGGTCACCGTGCGGCTGCTGCAAAGCCGCGACGGTGGCCACGCCACCGGAACCGCCTATGCCGTCAACACCGCGGGCACCATTGCAGGCTCGCTTGCGGCCGGGTTCTGGCTGGTGCCGCGGATCGGCGTGCAAGGCACGCACGTCGGTGCCACGGTGCTGGCGGGACTGCTCGGCGTGGTCGCCTGCACGATGGCAGTGCGGCGACGCGAGCTGCGCGGGCCGGCCGCACTGACGGCGGCGCTCTCGCTGGCGGTGGCCGGGTTGATGCTCGCGATCGCGCCACGCTGGGAGGCACCGCTCATGTCGGCGGGCGTGTACCGGCCCACGCAAGCCGCTCGCGTGAACTCGTTCGCACAGGGCGCGCCCGACGCTGTGCGGCGAGCCACGTTCGAGGACCGGGTGCTCTATTACCGAGAGGGCATCAACGCCTCGGTCATCCTCGGCACCGACGAGCGCGGCAAGGAGTTGTGGCTCAAGGTCGGTGGCAAGGTGGACGCGAGCACGCTCGACATGGAGACCCAGGTGCTGCTCGGGCTCCTGCCCGGCGCGCTCGCGGACTCGGGCTCGCGCGCGCTGGTGATCGGCCACGGATCGGGGGTCACGACCGCCTCGGTGCTGGCCGCCGGCATGGGCCCCACCGAGGTGGTGGAGTTGGAGCCCGGCGTGGTGGCCGCGTCGCGGTGGTTCCACGCCAAGGGCGAGGACCCGCTCGACGACCCGCGCACCACGCTCGTGCTGGGTGACGCACGCACACACCTGTTGCACGCCGCGGGTCGCTACGGACTCATCGTGTCGGAGCCCTCCAATCCTTGGATCGCAGGCGTGAACAACCTGTTCACCGTGGACTTCTACCGCCGCGTGCGCGCGCGGCTCGAGCCGGACGGCGTGTTCTGCCAGTGGCTGCAGCTCTACGAGATCTCACCCGAGACGTTCGCCACGCTGTTGCGCTCCTACCTCGAAGTGTTCCCAGAGGGTCAGCTGTTCTTCATCACGCGCAACGTGGATCTGCTGCTGGTGGCCGCGCCGAAGGACCGGGCGTTCGACCTGGCGCGCCTGCGCACGCCGGCCGCGCGCCGCCAACTGGACCGCGCGCACATTCCCGACGCCGCGATGCTCGCGGCTTACTGGGCCGCACCGCTCGATTCGCTGCGGCGCATCGCCGGCTCGGCGGAACTCAATCGCGACGACCGACCGGTAGTGGAATATCGCGCTCCTCGAGACCTCGTGGAAGTGGGCCGAAGCGCGCTGGGCGGGCACCCGGGCGTGGTCGGCAATGTGCCGTTTGAGCCGGTCATGCCCGCGGGCCCGCTGTTCTCGGCCTGGACCGCCGCCGAATGGTACGGCCAGCGAGCGCGCTGGTTGCTGGAGCAGGGCGACATGGCGCGTGCCAACCGCACCGCTGCCGCTGCGCGCGTGGCCGCACCCGCGACCGCTCGCTCGCTCGACTCGCTCATGGCGGCGGCGTCCCGCCGCACGCGCGGGCGCCAGGCGTACGACGAGGGCGTGCGGCTGCTGGGGCAGGGCCAGAAGGCCGAAGCGCGCGGCGCGTTCGAGCGCGCGGTCGAAGCTGACGCCGAGATGGCCGCCGCGTGGGTGCTGCTCTCGGAGCGCCGCCGCGTGGACGGCGACCTGGCCGGGGCGGCCGACGCCATCCGCATGGCGCGCCGCTCGACCGACACGGTCGTGAGAGGCGACGCCGAGATCATGGCCGGGCTGCTGGAGATGGCGAAGAAGGATATGCCGGCCGCCCTGGCGCGGTTCACCGAGGCGCAACGCATCGTGCCGCTCAACGCGCGTGCATATCTCTACGAGGCGTCCGTGCACGCGCAGTCAGGTGACGTACCCTTCGCAATCGCCGCGCTGCGCCGCGGCCTCGCGGCATCGCCGGGCTCGCCCGAGCTGGCGGCCGCGCTGGCGCAGCTGGGGCAGGTGCCTTAGGGCGTGACGCCCTCGCGATTCCCGCGCCGACCTCGGTCGGTGAAGTGTCGGCGTGTCCATGCGACGCAGCTGCTTCGCTGCTCCAAGGCTCGCCGTTCCAGCAAGTGCCACGAGAGCATCGCCAGAGTCAAGGCTACGCCAACTGAGGCGAAAAGCAGTGCGGGCACCGCAATGCCTGGAACCAGCTGCACAAGCGTCTGCTGGACGGGGAATGCATAGATGTAGACGCCATAGGAATAGTCGCCGATCCGGTTGTACTTCCGGATTGCGCCACCCGGGACGTACGCGAGATAGAGAAGCAGATAGGGTATTCCAAGCGAGTAGACGAAGAAGAACGACTCTCGATGGAAGCGTGCGGTGAAGAACAGTCCCGCGAGAAGAGCCCAGAAGAAGCGGGCAGACAGCGGGATTCGATCACGCAGGACGTGAAAGGCCGCTCCCGTACAAAACATGTATAGCAGGCGGAGGAACGGCAGCTCGTCTGCACTGTGGGGATGAAGGGATAGATAGAACGCCGCTGAGACTACTGCACTGGTTCCGACCAGGGCTCGGAACACCAGTTCCTGGTGTGAGCGGCCGACCTTTGCCACGGCCCACGCCACGGCGAGGAGCGCATAGATGCGAACCTCATAGGTCAGCGTCCACAGCGATCCGTTCACTGCATTCGCGTAGGGATTGGTCTCGAACACTCCCGGGAGGGTGTAGCCGACGCCGAAGAACAGGGTCGCACACTTCTTGAGATAATCGAATGTGAGCGGCGAGGAGAGATAGGCAGCGGGGGAGAGTGTGGTGATTGCCGTGCCAAGCCCAATCACGACCAGCAGGAGCATGGCAATCAGGGCGGGAAGGATGCGGAGCGATCGGGCCCAGCCGAACTCCAGCAGGCTGCGCGACCGCATCAGACTGTTGCACACTAGAAGTCCGCTGGCGACGAAGAACAAATCCACAGCGATCGTGCCGAGCGTGATTCCAAGCGTCGCGCGCAACGGCTCCGCGCTAGGATCCCCGAGTCCGAGCGCTACGCTATGCGTGATGAGAACCATGAGCGCAGCCGAGATGCGGATCAGGTTGAAGTTGTTGTCGCGGCTGAAGCCGTACGTCGAAAGTCTCATTCGGATAGGGGCGTCTCCGGGGCGAACTCGTTCGCAGCAGGCGGTCCGTGGAAGAATGAGTCCAAGCTTCTGGCCCCTCCCGACAGGCGGGCATCCTAGCTGAATGAGCGCGGGAGTGTCAGAACTCGTGCGCTCCGCCATTGTGCCCGCTCGCCGTGCCCTGATGATGCGAGGTAACATCGGCACGTCACTCACGCCTGCCGCGTCGGCGGCGTTACTCCGGATTCTCAGGGGACTGCTTGAGCACTTCAATCACGCAACAGTTTAGGGAGTTCGTGCGTGTGCACGGACCGTGGACGACCCACAATATCCATCTTGGCGAAGGAGTCACCACTCTGGGAGAGCGCGCCCTCGTTGAGGAGCTCGCGCTGCGCCGCATCCTCCAGACCGTGGCGGATCTCGCCGGCCGATCGCTCGGTGAGCTCCGCGTACTGGACCTCGGATGCAACGAGGGACTTTACGCTATCGAGTTCGCGCGGCACGGCGCGGAGGTCGTAGGAATCGAAGGTCGCGAGGAGAGTCTGCGGAGAGCCATGTTCGTGAAGGAGTTGCTCGGGCTCGACCGACTGACACTCTATTGCGATGACGTGCGCAATCTCTCCGAGGCGACATACGGACGCTTCGACGTAGTGTTGTGCGTTGGATTGTTGTACCACCTCAACGAACCCGACGTTCTGGATTTCGTAGCACGCATGGCGAGCGTCTGCGACCGGGTCGCGCTCCTGCACACGCACGTCAGCATCGCGCCCGTCGCACACTTCGAATGGAGAGCACGCAGGTATTGGGGGCGGCCGTTCTTGGAGCATCTTCCGGA
>CAZADU010000542.1:0-11774 GCA_964483945.1 uncultured bacterium | reverse complement strand
CGGCCGGGCCGTGTGCGAGGTGGCTGAGCAGGTGAGTGCGGCTGGACTGCTAGTGGTGGAGGTGTCGAGTTTCCAGCTCGAGACAGTAGACCGGCTGCGCCCGTCCATCGCCACTTGGCTCAACCTCACGCCCGATCACCTTGACCGCCATGGCTCGCTCGAGGTGTACGCGGCCATGAAGCAGCGGCTGTTCGCGAACCAGACCGAGGACGACTGGGCGGTGCTGAACGCCGACGAGCCCGAACTGCTGAAGCGCCGTAGCGGCAACGGGCAGCCGGCGGAGTTCTCGGTGACGCGGCCGGTGGACGAGGGCGCGTTCCTCGAGGACGGCTGGCTGGTCATCGCCCGCCGCGGCGGCCACGAACGGCTCCTGCCGCGCGACGAGGTGCGCCTGCCGGGTCCGCACAATCTCGCCAACGTGCTCGCCGCGATCGCCACCGTGCTGCCGCTCGAGCCCACACCGGACGTGCTGCGCGGTGTGCTGCGCGAGTATGGCGGTCTCGAGCACCGGCTGGAGCCGGCGGGCGAGAAGGACGGCGTGCGATTCGTCAACGATTCGAAAGCCACCAACACGGACTCGCTGCGCGTGGCCCTGCAAAGCTTCCCGGCGCCGATCGTGCTGATCGCGGGTGGCCGCGACAAAGGGCAGGACTTCGGCCCGCTCGCGGACCTGGTGCGGCGCCACGTGCGCCACCTGGTGCTGATCGGCGAGGGCGCAGAGCCCATGGCGAGGGCTTGGGCGAATGTATCGTCGGAGAGGGCCACGGGCCTGCGCGAGGCGGTGCATGCGGCCTTCGAGGTGGCCCGGGACTCGGGCTCGGTCGTCCTCCTGTCGCCAGGATGCGCATCTTTCGATATGTTCCGGGACTACGAGGACCGCGGCCGCCGCTTCAAGGATGAAGTGGCGCGGCTCTCAGGGAAAGAGGGGTGACCACGTGAGGCGTGGCGATCGCTGGCTGGTGGGCCTGGCCCTGCTGCTGACGGCAGTGGGCCTGGTCATGGTGTATTCCGCGGGTTCGTTCCACGCGTTCGTGCGCTACGGCGACACGAACTACTTCCTTCGCCAGCAGCTCGTGCGCACCGTCTTGGGCGTGGGCGTGCTGTTCGCCTGCTCGCGAGTGAGCCTCAAGCGGCTGGAGATGCTCGCGCCGTGGCTGCTGGCCGGCTCCTGCGTGCTCTTGGCACTGGTCGTCGTGGTGGGCCACATGTCGAACGGTGCGACACGCTGGCTGCGCCTCGGCTTCATGTCGCTCCAGCCCACCGACCTCGGCCGCCTCGCGGCGGTGGTGTTCCTGGCATGGTGGCTCAAGCGCCGGCCCATCGCACAGCTCGGGTTCTGGCGCGGGATGGTGCCGCCGCTGGTGGTGCTCGGCGTGGTCGCGGGGCTGATCCTCAAGCAGCCCAACCTGAGCTCCGCGGGGCTGCTGCTCGTCACGGGTTTCTACATGCTGTACCTCTCGGGCGCGCCCATGCGCTTCCTGCTCGCGCCGGTCGCGGCCGGCGGCGCGATCGTGGCGGCGGCACTGGCGACGCATCCCTACATGATGATTCGCGTCCAGACGTTCATCGGGTTCGTCTTCGGCGGCACGCTCGACCACCGAGGAGCCGGCTGGCAGCTGGACCAATCGCTCATCGCGATCGGCTCCGGCGGCGTGCTCGGCCGCGGCCTCGGCGGGGGCCTGCAGAAGATGCTCTACCTGCCCGAGGCGCACACCGACTTCATCTTCTCCATCATCGCCGAGGAACTCGGGCTGTGGGGTGTCACACTGCTGTTCGTGGTGATCGGCCTGTTCCTGTGGCGAGGGCTGCGCGCCGCGGCCCGTGCCTCGGAACCCTTTGCCTGCCTGCTGGCTGGCGGACTCACCGTGCAGATCGGCTGCTATGCGCTGGCGAATCTCGCCGTGGCCACCGGGTTGGCACCCACGACCGGCCTGCCGCTGCCGTTCGTGTCGTACGGTGGCTCGGCGCTGCTCGTGAACCTCGCGGCGGCTGGCTTGCTCTACCGGGTCAGTGCGATGAATGGCGACGAGGACGCTCTCGCGCGCCAGCGCTGGTCGAGGGAGGCGTCATCATGAAGGTGCTCATCGCGGGGGGCGGCACCGGGGGACACGTGTTCCCCGGCATCGCCGTGGCCGAGGAGTTGAAGGCCCACCACCCCAACGTCGAGGTGCTGTTCGTGGGCGGCCGCCGCGGACTCGAGGCGACGGCGGTGCCCGACGCCGGGTTCCGGCTGCGCACCCTGGCCACCGCCGGCTTCGCGCGGCGCCGGCCGTGGACTTGGCCCTGGGCGGCGGTCGTGAACGGCTTCGGCCTGTTGCAGGCGCTGTGGCTGGTGCTCACCGAGCGCCCGCGCGTCGTGCTCGGCACCGGCGGTTACGTGAGCGGACCCGTCTCCGTGGCGGCCAAGCTGCTCGGCGTGCCACTGCTGCTGCAGGAACAGAACAGCATTCCCGGTCTCACGAACCGCTGGCTGTCGCGCATCGCCGACGAGGTGCACCTGTCGTTCATCGAGGCGCGCAGCTACTTCCCGCGCCGCGACCACCTGCGCATCACCGGCAATCCCGTGCGCGCCTACATCCTGTCGGGCGAACGCGAGCAGGCGTTGCGGGAGTTCCGGCTCGACCGCGACCGCCCCACACTGTTCATCTTTGGCGGCAGCCTCGGGGCCAAGCGCCTCAATGCCGCAGCACTGGACGCGCTGCGCAAGCTGAAGAACCGCGTGGACGTGCAGTGCATCCTGCAGACCGGGCGCGACGACCATGATCTGGTGCAGCAAGCCGTATCGGCCGAGCAACTGCCCGCCACGGTGCTGCCATTCGTGAAGAAGATGCACCTGGCCTATGCCGCAGCCGACCTGGTGGTGTGCCGAGCCGGCGCGATGACGCTGGCCGAGATCGCCGTGTGCGGCCGGCCGAGCATCCTCGTGCCGTACCCTTACGCTGCGCACGACCACCAGCGCGTGAACGCCGCCAATCTCGCCGACCGCGGTGCGGCCGTGGTGATCGAGGACGCTGACCTGACCGGCGAGCGGCTGGCCAAGGAGATCGCGCACCTGCTCGCCGATCGCACGACGCTGTCGCGCATGTCGTCGAACGCGCGGCTGTTCGCGCGCCCCGACGCCGCGGAGCGCCTGGCGCGCGCGCTGGTGGCGTGGGGCGAGGGCACCGCGGGGCGCGCTGCGCCCGAGGAGCAGGTGGTCGAGGAGGGGCACTGATGTACGGGCGCACCCATCGCATCCACTTCATCGGCGTCGGCGGCAGTGGCATGAGCGGCCTGGCCGAGGTGCTGCTCAACATGGGCTACGAGGTCAGCGGCAGCGACCTCAAGAGCACCGACGTCACCGACCGGATCACCAGCCTCGGCGGCCGCGTGTTCCTGGGGCACGCCGCCTCGAACGTCGAGATGGCGCAGGTCGTCGTGTACTCGTCCGCGGTCCGGCCGGATAATCCCGAACTCATCGCGGCGCGCGAGGCGGGCGTGCCGGTGATCGCCCGCGCCGACATGCTGGCCGAACTGATGCGCATGAAGTACGGCGTGGCCGTGGGCGGCTCGCACGGCAAGACCACGACCACCAGCATGGTCGCCGCGGTGCTGCAGCGCGGCGGGCTCGACCCGACCATCGTCGTGGGAGGCAGGCTGCGCACGATCGGCACCAACGCCAAGCTGGGTCACGGACGCTTCCTCGTGGCCGAAGCCGACGAGAGCGACGGCTCGTTCCTGCGTCTGGCGCCCGCGGTCACGGTCATCACGAACATCGACCGCGAGCATCTCGACCACTACAAGGATCTCGACGACATTCGTCAGGCATTCGTGTACTTCGCGAACCGCGTGCCGTTCTATGGCGTGACCGTGCTGTGTGCCGACGACGAGAACGTGCGCGCCATCCTGCCGAAGGTGACCAAGCGCCACGTGTTGTACGGCACGCGGCCCGAGGCCGAGATCCGCGGTGTCGGGCTGGAGCTGCGCGCGCAGGGCTCCACGTTCCAGGTCGAGGCGGCGGGCCGTCTGATGGGGCGTGTCGAACTGAACGTGCCGGGCCGCCACAACGCACTGAACGCCATGGCCGCGGTGGCGGTGGGGCTGGAGCTGGAGATCGCGTTCTCGCACATCGCCGAGGCGCTCGCCGCGTGCCACGGTGTGGGCCGCCGCTTCGAACTGCGAGGCGAGGCGGGCGGCGTGCGCGTGTACGACGACTACGGCCACCACCCGACCGAGGTCGCGGCCACGTTGGCCGCCGCGCGCGGCATGGGGGGCCGCGTGCTGGTGGTGTTCCAGCCGCACCGCTACTCGCGCACCGACGCGCTGCGCAGCGAGTTCGGGCGCTGCTTCGGCGATGCCGACGTGGCGTGGGTGATGGACATCTACGCCGCCGGTGAGACACCGCTCCCCGGCGTGACGGGCGAGACCGTGGTGCGCTCGGCGCATGAGCAAGGCGCGGCTCACGTGCGCTACACGCCCACCGCGGCTGCCGCACTCGAGGCCGCGGTGCACGAGGCTCGCGCCGGCGACGTGCTCCTCACGCTCGGCGCGGGGGATGTGTCCAAGCTGGGCGACCAGTTGCTCAAGGCCCTCGGCCCGACCACCACGGGGGCGAGGAAGTGAGCCGGTACCAGGGCAAGGCCCTGCACCGCGCGAGTGCGGAGCCGCGGCGGGGCTCGCCCTTCCGCCGCCCGCTGCGCATACTCGTCGCCATGCTGGCGCTGGGTGCGCTGGCCATGGTGCCGTGGGGTGACCTGCGCGCGAAGCTGTTGGTGCTCGACCGCATCCACGTCACGGGAACGCGTTACCTCGACGCCAATCGCGTGCGTGAGCGCTCGGCGCTCAAGCCCGGGCAGGACCTCCTGTCGCTGGACCTCGACCGCGCCCGGCAGCTGGTGCTGCTCGAACCGCGCGTGCTCAGCGCCAAGGTGCGGCGCGTCGGGATCCGCTCGGTCGAGATCCGCGTCGACGAGCGCGTGCCCGCGCTCGTCGTGGAGCACGGCGAGCCGTGGGAGCTGGACGCGAACGGCGTGTTGTTGGAGCCTTTGGAGGCCGGAGTCGTGGCCGACGTTCCCATGCTGGCGGGCCCGGACTTCTCGGCGTATCGCCCCGGCAGCCAGGTCCAGACCCTGGAGGTCCGAAGGGGACTCGCGTGGACGGCCATTTTGAGCGACAATGCCCTCCGGCTCATCGGGCAGGTCTCGGAGGTGGACGTCTCCGACGCTCGCCTCACGCGCTTGGTCCTCCTGAACGGCGTGAGGGTCATCGCCCCGGTGTGGCCGAATGGCGCGCGACAGCTCTCGGGGCTGCGCGCGACGCTCGCCGACCTCGCGGCCAAGGGAATGACGCCGCGCGAAGTGGACGTGCGTTTCAAGGATCAGATCGTCGTGCGCGGAGCGAGGCCGGAGGCCACGACCGCCACGGCCAAGACATCTCGCGAGAGTTGAAGCCACCGAGGGAGGGACCCCCATGGCTCATGCTGCAAAGACGTACGCCGGTCTCGACATCGGCACCACGAAGATCTCATGCATCGTGGCCGATCAGGACCAGAACGGCGATCTGCGCATCGTCGGCATCGGCAACGCCCCCAGCGAGGGGCTGCGTCGCGGGGCCGTCGTGGACCTTGAGAAGACGGTCGCCAGCATCACGCGCGCCGTGGAAGAGGCCGAGCGCATGGCCGGCTTCGAGATCAAGGGCGTGCATGCCGGCATCGCCGGCGACCACATTCGCAGCCTGAACAGCCGCGGCGTGGTGGCCGTCTCGCGCAAGGACAACGAGATCGCGGCGGCCGACGTCGAGCGCGTCATCGAGGCCGCCAAGGCCATCGCCATCCCGACGGACCGCGAGATCATCCATGTGATACCTCAGGAATTCATCGTGGACGACCAGGACGGCATCAAGGATCCGGTCGGCATGAGCGGGGTTCGGCTCGAAGCCGAGGTGCACATCATCACCGGTGCGGTGACCAGCGCGCGCAACATCTGCCGCGCCATCCAACGCGCCGGGCTCAAAGTGTACGATCTCACGCTCGAGCCGCTGGCCTCGGCCATGGCCGTCCTCGATGCGGACGAGAAGGACCTCGGCGTGGTGCTGCTCGACATGGGCGGGGGCACGACCGACCTCGCGGTGTTCCACGAAGGCGCCGTGCGCCACACCAGCATCATCCCGTTCGGCGGTGCGAACGTCACCAGCGACATCGCCATCGGGCTGCGCACGCCGATCGACAAGGCCGAAGCCATCAAGATCCAGCACGGTGCCGCACTCGCCGCCCTGGTTCGCGGCGACGAGACGGTGAGCGTGTCCGGTGTGGGCGGGCGCGGCGACAAGGAGATCTCTCGCCACGTACTCGCGTCCATGATCGAGCCCCGCATGGAGGAGATCTTCGCGCTCGCCAACAAGGAGGTGCGCAAGAATCACTTCGCGCCGCTCATCGGCGGCGGCGTGGTGCTCACGGGGGGCACGTCGCTGCTGCCGGGTGCTGCCGAACTGGCCGAGCAGGTCTTCGAGATGCCCGTGCGGCTGGGATTGCCGCGCGGTCTGGGCGGGCTGTCCGCCAATGTATGCGACCCGCGCTACGCGACGGGGGTCGGGCTGGTGTTGCACGCCGCGAAGTCGGAGGAAGGTCCGGGGGATTTCGTCGAGGCGGGTGCGTCCAGGACTCGGACGCGCTTCGATCTGCGAAACTGGTTCGCCGACCTGTTCTGAAATCCATCACGCCGGGAACGGGCGGTCAAGATGACCGCTCACCCGAACCAGGGAGGGTCCCATGTCCACGTTCGAACTCGAGATCGACCGCAGCAACTCGGCGAAGCTCAAGGTCATCGGCTGCGGTGGTGCCGGCGGCAATGCCGTGAATCGCATGATCGGCGCGGGGCTTCGCGGCGTGGAGTTCATCGTCGCGAACACCGATATGCAGGCGCTGTCGCAATCGCTGGCGCCCACCCGCCTTCAGATCGGTGTGACCACGACGCGCGGCCTGGGCTCGGGCGGCGATCCCTCGACGGGCCGCCGTTCCGCCGAGGAGGACGAGTCGGCCATCACCGACGCGGTCGCTGACGCCGACATGGTGTTCATCACCGCCGGCATGGGCGGCGGCACGGGCACGGGTTCGGCGCCGGTCGTCGCACGGCTTGCGCGCCAGGCCGGGGCGCTCACCGTGGCCGTCGTGACGAAGCCGTTCCAGTTCGAGGGCCGGCGCCGCATGCGCCAGGCCGATGAGGGTCTCGAGGAGCTGCGCGCCGAGGTGGACACGCTGTTGGTGATCCCTAACGAGCGCCTGCTTTCGGTGGTGAACAAGGGCACGTCGCTGTCCGAGGCGTTCTCGGTCGCGGACAATGTGCTGCTGCAGGCCACGCGTGGCATCTCGGAACTGGTCACCGTGCCGGGGCTCGTGAACCTCGACTTCGCCGACGTCAAGAGCATCATGGCGAGCAAGGGCAACGCACTCATGGGCTGCGGCCGCGGCAGTGGTCCGACGCGGGCCGTGGACGCCGCCACGCAGGCGGTCTCGAGCCCGCTGCTCGAGGACGTCTCCATCCATGGCGCCGAGGGCGTGCTGGTGAACATCACCGGCGGCCGCGACCTGACGCTGCACGAGGTGAACGAGGCGGCCCAGATCGTCACACAGGCGGCCGGCGAAGACGCCAACGTCATCTTCGGCGCCGTCATCGACCCGTCGCTGGACGGCGACCTGCTCATCACCGTCGTGGCGACCGGTTTCGGCGCGCATGGCTCGAACCTGCGCCTCATCGAGCGCGCGCAGCGCTCGATCTCGGTGCCGGCGGCGGTCGCGGCCGCAGCAGGCGACGACGACATCGCGGGACTGAGCGCGCCGGCGTGGCAGCGGCGTGAGGGCCGCACGGGCTGGGGGCGGTCGGGCACGCGCGCCGATTCGCTCGAGGTTCCGACGTTCCTTCGGCGACAGATGGACTGACCGGGCGGCCGTCGTGGCCTTCCTTGCATCCTTGGTGAAGTGGGGGCACACCCGCCGCTACAACGACGGGATCCTCCACTTCAATCGCGGCGAGTTCGAACGCGCCGCGGAGTGCTTCGAGAACGTGCTGCAGGAGGTCCGGGATCCGAATGACCCGGACCACTGCCTCGCACTCGTGCACGCGGCCGAGGCGCGCGCCAACCTCGGACTGGCATGCCTGCACGCTGGCGACCACGCTCGCGCCGAACGCGAGTTCTCGCGCGCACTCGAGGAGAACCCCACGTTCCCCGACCTGCGCTACCAGCGCGCTCGGCTCTTCGAGCGCTCGGGGCGCACCGACGAGGCCATCGCCGACCTCGAGCGCGCACTGGCCGAGCATCCGCATTACCTGGAGGCCCAACTCCTGCTCGCCGTGTGCTTCGGCACGAGGGGTGACCGCGAGCGATCGAGCGCGGCACTGGCCGAGGCGCTGGCGCTGGGGCTCGAGGCCCCGGAGTGGGTCACGCCCGAAGTCGCGCGCGAGTGGACAGGAGAACAGTGGCGCCGGCTGCTGCCAGGAGCAGACAAGTCCGGCGCGAAGGGCCTGCTGGACGATGCCCTCGCGAGGCGGCAGGCGGGCGACCTCGCGGGCGCGATCCAAGCCCTCGCTGAGACCGTGGCGGCCAAGCCCGGCTACGCGGATCTGCGCTGCCGACTGGCCGGGCTGCTGGTCGAGGCGGCGCGTTTCGACGAGGCACTCGGCCACCTGCGCGTCGCACTTGAGTTGAACCCGCGCTACCTCGAGGCGCGCCTGCTGGCCACGCGTGTCGAGCTGGAGCGTGGCGATGCGGCCGCGGCCGAGGACCACATCGGAGAGGCCCTCGGCAGCCATCCGCAATACCCCGACCTGTGGTTCTGGCTGGGCCTGGTGCGGTTCCGCGCCGGCGATCTGGAAGGTGCGGTGGCGCCGCTCGAGCGCGCCGTGGAGCTGAACCGCCAGTTCGCTCGCGCCCAGCGACTGCTGGGGCTCGTCTATCACGCGCTCGGCCGGCATGACGATGCGCTGCGTGCGTTGCGCCGCGGCCTCGCGCGCAGCTCTGAGGCGCCGCAGGCGACTCTCGCCGAATCGCAGCTGCTCTACGAACTGGGTGACGTGACCGGCTGCGAGCACGCGCTGCGCCGCGCGCTGGCGGTGAGCCCGGACTGGCCCGACCTGCAGCTGGCGCTGGCGCGCACGCTGCGTGCGCAGGACCAGCTGGAGCAGGCGGCCGCGGCTTACGAGCGGGCACTCGAGATCAAACCCGACTACGACGCGGCCGCGCTCGAGCGCGCTGCACTCGCCTTCGAGATGGGACGGCCGGACATCGCCGCGGCGAGGTTGTCACCGCTTGCCGAACGGCGTCCGAGCTGGGCCGACGTGCACGCGCTGCTGGGCCGCGCCAGGCTCGCCCTGGGCGACGCCGCGGCGGCCGAATCCTCACTACGCGCCGCACTCGCGATCCACCCGGGCTTTGCGGTCGCGCGCGCGGACCTGGGCTGGGCATTGCTGCGGCTCGGCCGCGCAGACGAAGCCGACGCCGAGTTCGCACAGGCGCTCGAGCTGGACCCGCTCATGGCGCTGCCGCGTGAGGCGCTGGGCTGGCGCGAGCTGGTCGTGCCCACTCGCCAGGGCTGAGCGCGGGTGTGATCCGCCCGCTCGCGCGTGACCGGAGCGTGGCCGCCTGAAGACACGAAGGCCCGGCTCCAGGGGAGCCGGGCCACGTGGGAATCCTTGGGGCAGGGTCAGACGGCCACGGCCGCCTTGCCGCCACGCACGGCCTTCTCGACCTTGCCTGAGCGCAGGCAGCGCGTGCAGACGGTGATCTGCTTCGCGCGGCCGTCCACCTTGGCGCGCACCCGCTGGACGTTCGGCTTGAACATGCGCTTGGTGATGTTGTTGGCATGGCTGACATTCTGGCCGGCCATGCGCTGCTTGCCGCAAACGAAGCACTTCGCCATTGGATTCTCCTCGAAAGACACGGCCCGCCGCGCTACGAAAGCGTAGGACGGACCCCAGGACGTCAAGAGCCGGGGGACTATACCGGGCGAGCCAGAGGGTGTAAAGCATCGCCGCCGGAGGCTTTCCGGAGCACCAAGCCGCGCTCGGAGGTCCGCTCGTGCCGCATCGCTGGCTCCGCTCCGGAGTTGGCGGCCGGGGTTCGCACGAGGGTAGACTCGCGCGCGCCCTGCTCACGTCCTTCCGGAGGGATCCTTGGAGCTCATGCCGAGACCGTCCCCGACCCTCACCGGGCACTGCCCGGGCCGGCGAGGCCGCACGGCGTGAGCGCCGACCGCAGATCCGGGGCCGCGCCGCGCTTGGAAGCGCACACGCGATTGCAGTTTCTGCCGGGCATCGGACCGAACCGCGCGCTCGCCTTCGAGCGACTGGGCCTGGTCACGCTCGAGCACCTTGTGCGCCATTTCCCGCGCACTTGGCTCGACGCGAGCCGGTTCGTGAAGGTTCGCGACCTGCGCCCGGGCGAGCTGCTCACCGTGTCGGGCACGGTGAAGCACGCTGGCGCGCTGCGCACGCGCGGCGGCCGCTCCGACTTCGCGGCCACGGTCACCGACGGCACGGGCACGCTGCCGTGCTACTGGTTCGGCCAGTCGTGGCTCGCGCGTACGCTCGCTCCCGGTACCAAAGTGGTGGTGAGCGGTGAGATCGCGGGCGCCGAACGTCAGATGACGAACCCCATGTTCGAGGTGATCGAGGACGACCTCGAATCGCTCCTGCATGCGGGCCGGCTCGTGCCCGTGCACTCGCTGACGCGCGGTCTCACCGCGCGAGGATTCCGCCAGGCGGTGCGACGCGCGCTGGACCTGGTGGCCGACCAGATGCCCGACCCGGTGCCCGCGGCGGTCGCGGCCGAGCACTCGCTGGCTCCCCTGAGCACCGCACTGCGCGAGATCCACTTCCCCTCCAACGCCACCGAGCTCGAGTCCGCGCGCGCGCGGCTCGCATTCGAGGAGTTGTTCCTGCTGCAGGCGGTGATGGGACTGCGCCGCCGCGTGCTGTCCGAGGAGGGCCGCGCAAGGGCACTCGCCGGCCCGGGAGTGCTGGCGGCGAGTGTGCGCGCCGCACTTCCGTTCACGCTCACCGCGGGGCAGGACCAGGCCGTTCGCGAGATCACGGCCGATCTCGCCCGCTCGCGTCCCATGCACCGGCTGGTGGTGGGCGACGTGGGCAGCGGCAAGACCGTGGTCGCACTGCTCGCCGCGTGCGCCGCCGTCGAGGCGGGTCAGCAGGCCGCACTGCTGGCCCCCACCGAGATCCTCGCGCGGCAGCATGGGGCCAGCCTCACGCGACTCGCCGAGGGCACGGGACTCGCCGTGTCGGTGATCACCGGTTCCTCAAGTCCTGGTGCGCGGCGCTTGCTGCAGGCAAGGCTCTCGGCGGGGGAGCCCCTGCTGGTGGTGGGCACGCACGCGCTGCTCGAGGAACGCCTCCAGTTCCCGTCGCTGGCACTGGCGATCGTGGACGAGCAGCACCGCTTCGGCGTGCGCCAGCGTGCCGCACTCGCGGCCAAGGGTGTGCTGCCGCACCTGCTCGTGCTCACGGCCACACCCATCCCGCGAACGCTGCAACTGGCGTGCTTCGGCGATCTCGACCTGAGCGTGATCCGCGAGCGTCCCGCCGGTCGCGGGCGGCTGATCACGCGCGTGACCGGCGAGGAACGCTTCCCACAGGTGGTGGAGTTCATGGCGCGCGAGCTGGCCACGGGACGGCAGGCGTTCGTGGTGGTGCCCTCCATCGAGGAAGGACCGCGCGCCGACCTGCGCGCCGCCGAGACCGAGGTGGAGCGCCTGCGCGCGCAGCCGCTGCTGCGCGCGTACCAATTGGGGC
>CAZADU010000541.1:0-1622 GCA_964483945.1 uncultured bacterium | reverse complement strand
ACTCGACGTGGAACAAGCCCCTCCCGAGCGGCTCGCCTCGCTGCCCGCGCTGGTGCTGGATTCTCGTGACCAGCGCCGCGGTCGCGCCCGGGTCGAACTGCTGATCCAGGACGGGCGGGGACGTGACCTGCCGCTCGGAGCCTCCACCAACGTGCTCACGCATCAGGGCGAACTGACCGGCGTGGTCGCCGTGTTCCAGGACCTCACCGAGGTGCGCGAGATGGAGCGGCGCATGCGGCGCAGCGAGACGCTCGCCGAGGTGGGGGCTCTCGCCGCCGGAATCGCCCATGAACTGCGCAATGGCCTCAAGCCCATCAGCGGTTCGGTCGAGCTGCTGCAACGCGACCTCAAGCCCGAGGGCGAAACAGCCGACCTCATGGACCTCATCGCACGCGAGAGCGCGCGGCTCAACAAGTTCGTCACCGATCTCCTCAACTACTCGCGCGAGCGTGACCTGGCCACTGAACCGGTGGAACTGACCACGCACCTGCGCGATCTCGTGGGCACGTTGAGGCTGGACCCGCGACGAGCCGAACCGGTGCGCGTGGAATTGGCGCCGGGGCCCGCCGGCACCGACGTGATGCTGGATTGCGAACAGATGCGGCAAGTGTGGCTCAACCTCGGGGCGAATGCCCTCGAGGCGCTGGGCGAGCGCGGCACGCTCACCGTCGGGTGGGTGGTGCGCGACCCGGGCCACGTGATGATCGAATTTCGCGACGACGGCCCCGGCATCGCTCCGGAGGACCTCCGCCGCGTCGGCGAACCCTTTTTCACAACCAAACGGGGAGGCACAGGCCTGGGGCTGGCGATTGCGCAACGCATCGTCGAGCGCCATGGCGGGGTGCTGACCCTCGAGAGCGTGGCCGGTCAGGGCACCACGGCGCGGGTGACGCTACCCGTGTCCGATGTGGCGCTGGCCGATGCGGCGTGATCGTCGTTCCGATCCGAATCCCAAGGAGTGACTCCATGGCTGCCGAGAAGATCCTGGTGGTCGACGACGAGCAGAGCATGACCCAGTTCCTGGGCATTGTGCTGCGCAAGGAAGGCTTCCAAGTCACCACCGTCAACAGCGGCCGCGATGCGATGGACCGCATCCGGATGGAACCGTTCGACGTCGTCATCAGCGACATCAAGATGCCCGGGATGGATGGCATCCAGCTGCTGCAGAGCATCAAGAAGCACGACCCCAATATCCCGGTCGTGCTGATGACCGCGTATGCGTCGCAGCAGACGGCCATCGACGCGGTGAACCTGGGTGCGTTTCAGTACCTGCTCAAGAATGCCAAGAACGACGAGATCCGGCTCGCGGTGCGTAATGCGCTCGAGATCCGAAAGGTCAAGCACGAGAACCAGTTCCTCAAGCGCGAACTGAAGAAGGGTCATGAGGAGAAGACCATCATCGGTTCGTCCGAGGAGATGGTGCGCGTGTTCAAGATGGTGGACAAAGTCGCGGACAGTGAAGCCACCATCCTGATCCAGGGGGACTCCGGCACGGGCAAGGAACTGATCGCCCGCGAGATCCACTACCGGAGCCGCCGCCATTCGGGGCCGTTCGTGAGCATCAACTGCGGTGCGATTCCGCGGGACTTGCTCGAGTCGAATCTGTTCGGCCACGTGAAGGG
>CAZADU010000540.1:0-6761 GCA_964483945.1 uncultured bacterium | reverse complement strand
CGCGCGCCCGCCGGTCTCCCATCGGACGGCCCAGCAGCATTCCACGCCCGGCGGTCGGCGGGATCAGCCCCAGCAGCATCTTGAGCGACGTGGTCTTGCCCGCACCGTTCGGGCCCAGGAACCCGAACACCTCGCCTCGCTTCACTGCGATGCTCAGGTCGGCCACAGCCAGCTTCTCAGCGAAGCGGCGGCGCAGATGGTGTGTCTCGATGGCCAGTTCGGACATGTGTTCCACCCTAGTCTGGCGCGTGGTACTCCGCAATTCCCGCGGGGGTCAGCGCAGCGAGTTCGCCAGCTCCAGGATGTCGTCGCCCTCGAGCTCGCCCTGTACGGCGTGCACGCGGCCGCCCTCGCTCCACAGTACGAGTGCGCCACGGCGAGTCTTCGTGCCGTCGGCACGCGTCTCGGGTTTCATGGTGACGAACAGGGCCTTCTGGCCGTTCACCGTGACCTGGCGGAACGAGCCCGCCGACGTGGGCACCGGCACCAACAGCGTGGTGCTCCAGTCCACTGTCGACGCCATGCGCTTCGCCTCCTTGGAATCCAGGCCCAACACGCGCAGCCCCATCTCGGCGAGCTGCTTCAGGTCGGCGCCCGGCGGCAGCGTCACCTCGGGGCTCATCGCTTCGAGCACGCCGAACTTGCGCTTCCCGTCGGTGTAGCGCTGCATCACGATGGCCGGCTTGTGCACGGTGATCGACTGGCCATCGAAGCCCGGCGGCACCTGCACGTCGCGCAAGTCGAGCGCATCCAGGATCGGACGCAGCCGGTCGGTGCGCAGCGTGAGTCGGGCCGCGCCCTCGCCGCTGACTTGGGCGTTCTCGAACTTGTACCCCTGCGGCACCGTACCGAGCCGCATCACCGTGGCCAGACCCGCGGCCGAAGCGGCGAGATCGGCCGACGGGAACTGCTGTGGTTCGCCCGGCTCCTTCAGCACTTCCTGGCTGTCGAAGACCATCATGGCGGGGTTGTCTCCAGCCTCATCGGCGAGCTTGCGCAGTTGGTCGATGCGCGACTCGTCGATCTCCACACCGGCGAACCCGCGCACGCGGAACAGGTCCAGCGCGTTCTGGGCCGCCACCCGCACGGCAGGCAGCGTGAACGAAGCCGCGAACACCGCCACGGCGAACACACCGGCCAGTGCCGGCCGCCACACCGAGCGTCGGGTCTCGGCGGCGTCCTCGACGCCGCGCAGCCGTTCGCGCAGCGAGCGGGCGAAAGCCGGCCGTGGCTCCTCGCGCATGCGTTCCAGGAAACGATCGTCCATCACGAGGCTCCTTCTTCGTTCCAGCCGGCGCGCAACTTCTGCACCGCACGGTGCAGCATCGTGCCGACATTGGATTCAGTGAGTCGCAGTTGCTTGGCGATGGCGCGGTTGGTGAGGCCCGCGCCGTACTTGAGTGACACCAGTTCGAGGTCGCGCTCGGGCAGCCCGGCCAGCAGACCGGCAAGGTGGACGTGTGCTTCGCGCCGCTCCAGTTGCTCGTGCGGATCCTCGCCCCCCGCCACGCCGTCGGCCGCTTCGAGCGGGACGTCATTGCGGCGGCGGCGGTAGTGGTCGGTGGCCACGTTGCGGGCGATAGTCATGAGCCACGTCGAGAAGCCCGCCAGGTCCCGCCGGTAGCGGTGACGCGCCGTCCACGCCTTCTCGAACGTCAGTGAGGTGAGGTCCTCGGCCACAGCGCCGCTCCCCAAGCGGTAGCGGAAGTAATTGAAGACCCGCGGCAACTGTTCCGCGTACAACGCGTCCCAGTCCGCGTCCTGGGCCGGGTCCAGCGCCCAGAACCTGCCGAATACCGTGTCGCCGATGGCCATCATGAGGGAATGTACGCTGCGCACGCCGGAGTATCACAGGCTGGCCATCCCGAGCAGGCCCGGCAGCGGTTCAGGCCGCGACTGGCGCGGCCCGGACGGTGCGGCGGTTTCCGCTATACTCCTCGGCCGTCCCGTCCGACCCCCTCGCGGAGCGCTGCGTGCCCCGTTTCTATATCACCACCGCCATCGACTACGTGAACGGCCGGCCCCACCTGGGGCACGCCTACGAGAAGGTCCTCGCCGACGCCATCGCTCGCCGCCACCGGCAGAAGGGCGATGCCACGTACTTCCTGACCGGCACGGACGAGCACGGCCAGAAGATCGCGCGCGCCGCCGCGGCCGCGGGCAAGACGCCGGCCGTGTTCGTGGACGAACTCGCGGTCACGTTCGTCGAGGCGTGGAAAGCGCTCGGGGTGCAGTACGACCAGTTCATCCGCACCAGCGACCGCAAGCACCACTTGGCGGTGCAGGAGTTGTTCCGGCGGCTCAAGGACGCGTTCTCGCCCAAGACCGGCCAGCCCGTGCTGTACGAGGAGTCGTACGATGGGCTCTATTGCGAGGGCTGCGAGGCGTTCAAGACCGACAAGGACCTGGACGATAAGGGGCTCTGCCCCGAGCACAAGGTGAAGCCCAAGGAAGTGAAGGAGAGCAATTTCTTCTTCCGGCTCTCGGAATACGACGACGCGCTCCTGAAGCACCTCGAAGCGCACCCCGACTTCATCTGGCCCGACTACCGCCGCACCGAGGTGGTGAACGTCATCAAGGGCGGACTTCAAGACATCAGTGTGTCGCGCCCCAACCTGACGTGGGGCATCCCGCTGCCCGAGGAGATCGAGGGCGGCGAGGGGCATGTGGCGTACGTGTGGGCCGATGCGCTCCTGAACTACCTGTCGGCGCTCGGCTGGCCCGAGCGCAAGTACTCGCTGTGGTGGCTCGCCAAGCAGAAGGACGTGGGCGGGCCCGGCGCAGCGCGGCAGGACGAGTTCCAGCACCTGGACGGCCAGGGCCGGCCGGGCGCGGCGTGGGCCGGCACCAAGGACGCCTACTACACCAATGCGTTCCACCTGATCGGCAAGGACATCAGCCGGTTCCATTGCATCCTGTGGCCCGCGCTGCTGCTGGCCGCAGGCGTGCCGCTGCCGCGGCAGGTGTACGTGCACGGGTTCATCTACGCGCGCGGCGAGCGGCTGTCCAAGTCGCTCGGCAACCTCGTGGACCCCATCGAGATGGCGCGCGCCTTCGGCGCCGACGCGCTGCGTTTCTACCTGCTCGACTCGTTCCCCACCGGCCGCGACGGCGAGTTCACGGTGGAGCAGTTGGTCGAGCACGTGAACACGCATCTGGCGAACAAGCTCGGCAATCTTGCGAGCCGCACGGTGACGCTGGTGAACAAGCACTTCGATGGCAAGGTGCCCGTCGAGTGGAACCCCGACACGCTCACGACCGATGAGGCCAGGGAGGGCTTCGGCGCGTTACTCGCCGTGGCCGCGACCACGGCCACCGAGTCGCCCAAGGCGTGGGAGGAGCTGCGCATCAACGACGCGCTCGAGCACGCGTGGAACGTGGTCGAGCGCGCCAACGAATTCGTGGATCGCACCAAGCCGTGGGAGCTGGCCAAGGACCCCGCGCGCCGCGAGGAGCTGGCCACGGTGCTCAACTCGCTCCTGGAGGCCCTTCGCCTGGTGGCGATCTGGGCGTGGCCCGTGATGCCCTCCAAGTGCGAGGAGTTGTGGGCGCTGCTCGGCCTGCCGGGCTCGCCCGCCACGCAGAAGGACGCCGACGCGCAACCGCACTTCGGCCCCGGCGACGGCCGCGCGCTGGGCGCGTCGGTGATCCTGTTCCCACGCATCGACTTGAAGAGCGTGGCCGGGGCGTGACGCGGGGCGCCGTTCGCCGACTCAGCGTCCCCCGACGCCACGAGGCAGGCCTGAGGCCTGCGGGGCTGTGATAGACACTCACTGCCATCTCTGCGACAAGCGCTTCGACAAGGACCGCCAGGCGGTGTTCGACCGCGCCCGGCACGTGGGCGTGACGCACATGATCGAAATCGCGTTCGAGCCCGTCCTCTGGGACAAGGCGTTCGCGTTGGCCGCCGAGCATCCCAATGTGTTCCTCGCCGTGGGCGTGCACCCCAACTCCGCCGGCAAGGTGGGGCTGGAACACCTGCCCGCGCTACGCGCTCACGCGCGACACCCGCGCGTGGTGGCCATCGGCGAGATCGGCATGGACTTCTTCCGCGACTACGCGCCGCGCGAGGATCAGGAACGCTGGTTCCGCACACAGATCGCGCTCGCCAACGAGGTCGGCCTGCCGGTGATCATCCACCAGCGCAGCGCGCTCGAGGACGTGCTCGGCATCCTCGAGGAGACGCGTGTCGAGGCCGGTGGCGTGCTGCATTGCTTCGATCAGGACGCCGCCACAGTGGCGCGCGCACAAAAGCTCGGGTTCAAGCTCGGCCTGGGCGGGGTGCTCACCTATGGGCACGAAGCACTGGACGAGGCCGTGCGCACCGCACACGAGGACATGCTGCTGCTCGAGACCGACGCCCCCTACCTCGAGCCCGAGCCGCGCTCGCTCAAGCGCAACGAGCCCTCACTGCTCACGCGCGTCGTGAGCCGGCTGTGCGAACTGCGCGGCTGGGAGCCGCAGCAGGCGGTCGAGATCACACGGCGGAACTCGCGGGAGCTGTTTCGGCTGCCGATCTGAGAGCGGGTCCCTACTTCCCCCTTACCCGCTCCACCAGCTTCGCAATCGTGCGCACGCTTTCGAAATGGTCGGGCAGCACGTCCTCGTCGGGGATGGTGATGCCGAACTGCTCCTCGCAGAACGTCACGGTCTTCAGGATGCTGAGCGAGTCGAGCAGACCCTTGGCGAGCAGCGAGTCGTCGGGGCCCAGGTCTTTCAGGTCCTTGTCGTAGAACACGTCCTCGATCATGAACTGGCGGACGGCGGTTTCGGTCGGGGTCAGGTTCATCACGATTCCTTACGATTCCTTCCGGCTGGTCGTCTCGGCGAGGGCGCGGCGGTCCACCTTGCCGCTGCTCGTGCGTGGCAGGGTGGCGCGGAACTCCACGGTCTCGGGCACCATATACCGCGGCAGCGTCTCGGCACAGTGCTGCTTGAGTTGGTCGGCGGAGACTTCGGCGCCGGCCTTGGTGACCACCACGGCCTTCAGCCGGTTCGTGACCTCCTCGTCGGGCAAGGCCACCACCACGGTCTCGTCCACGGCCGGGTGCGCGGCCAGGCGCGTCTCGATCTCGCCCAGTTCCACGCGGTAGCCACGCGTCTTCACCTGATGGTCGCGGCGGCCAAGGAACTCCAGCTCACCGCTCGGCAACTCGCGCACAAGATCGCCCGTGCGGTAGGCGCGATCATGGAGGCCGGGCGCGATCTCGAGCGTCTGCAACGACAGCGCGGTGCGTTCAGGCTTGCCCCAGTAGCCCTGCATCACCGAGGCACCACGAATCCACAGCTCGCCCACGCCTCCCGCGGGCACGGGGCGCAGCGCGTCGTCGAGCACGAGGGCTTCGTCGAACGGGCAGGCGCGCCCGATGGGCAGCGGCGTGTCCCCTTTGGGCGGCGTGACCAGTTCGTGCCACGTGCACACGTTGGTCTCGGTCGGGCCGTAGAGGTTGGCGTAACGCGCGTCAGGTGCCAGCGCCATGAGCTGGCGCAGGTACTTGTTCGGGAACACCTCTCCGGCGAACAACAGCACGCGCAGTGCGGACAAGTCGTGCTTCTCGAGCCCGCCACGCGTGAGCATGAGCACCAGCGAACTGGGCGTGCAGTACCACACCGAGAGCTGCTCCTGCGCCCAGCTCTTCGCCACGGCCGCCGGGAACGAAGCGATGCGCGGGTTCACCGGGTGCAAAGAAGCACCTGCTCGCGCGGTGGCGAACAGGTCGAACGTGGACAGGTCGAAGTGAAACGGCGCCTGGTTGGCGACGCGGTCGCGCGGCGAGAGCGCGAACGTCTCGGCCGCCCAGTCGGTGAACACGCGGCAGTTCCGGTGCGAGAGCATCACGCCCTTGGGCTCACCCGTGCTGCCGCTCGTGTAGAGGATGTACGCGAGGTCGTCCTCGAGCGCAGGCGAAGCGAACGCGCTCCCCGGCTCGGATGCGAGCGCACCCCACGGCGCGCCGGGCAGCCCGGCCACACGCGGCACTTGTGCGCGCGCGTCGGCGAGATCCGCGAACCACAGCGCTCGCATTGGCGCGCGGCCGGCGAACGTCTCATCCAGCGCGGCGGCCCGGTCACTGGTGGTGACGAGCCCGGCCAGCTCGCAGTCACGTGCGATGGTCACGAGCCGCGGTGCAGGCGCCGCCGGGTCGACGGGCACGTAGGCGGCACCCGCCTTCATGATGCCGTAGAGCGCCACGATCGCGTCGGGCGACTTGGGGCACCACAGGCCCACACGGTCGCCGCGTCGCACGCCGTGTGCGACCAGCGACCGCGCGAACTGGTTGGACCGCTGCTCGAGCGTGCCGTAGTCGAGCGAGCCGCCGTCCATCGCCACGGCCAGGGCAGCAGGGTCGCGCTCGGCCGCTTCGGTCACGAGTCGCGGGAGCAGCAGGTGCATGGGGCTAGGCCGGGCTATTCATGAACCGCGAGCCGGCGGCCGAGACTGTGCGTATCGGCGCTTCAGCGATGCGGCGACGCATCACAGCCCGAGGCAGCGGGCGATGATCTTCCGCTGCATCTCGCTGGTGCCTGAATAGAGCGTGCCCGAGAGGGCGTCGCGCACTTCGCGCTCGATGGGGTATTCCTTCATGTAGCCGTAACCCCCGTACAACTGCAGTGCCTCGAGTGCCGCCTTACTGTGCATCTCGCTCACGAACAGCTTGGCCATCGCTGACTCGAGCACGGCGCTCTTGCCCTGGCCGTGCAGCCAGCCCACCTTGTAGAGCAGGTATCGGCCGGCCTCGATGGCCACCTTCATGTCGGCG
>CAZADU010000539.1:0-1778 GCA_964483945.1 uncultured bacterium | reverse complement strand
CGGCGGTCTACGCTGGAGCCGGCGGATTCCTCGGCAGCACGTCGGCCCCGGCGAGCCACACGGTGAACGCCGTGAGCACGACCACCACGCTCGCCTCGGCGCCCAACCCCAGCACGTTCGGGCAGCCGGTCACGCTCACCGCTTCGGTCTCACCCGCCGGCGCCACGGGTTCGGTCCAGTTCTTCGACGGGGCTTCGCCGCTCGGAAGTGCCTCGGTCGCCTCAGGCAGCGCGCAGCTCGTGACCAGCGCGCTCGCCGCCGGAACGCACTCGCTCACTGCTTTCTACTCGGGCGACGCCTCGCATGCGGGTAGCACGTCGGCGGCGATCTCGCATGTCGTGAACACCGCGGGCACGTCGGTGACGCTGGTGGCGAGCCCAAGCCCCGGCGTGTTTCTGGATTCCGAGACGCTCACGGCGAGCGTCTCACCCGCGAGTGCCACCGGCAGCGTCTCGTTCTTCGATGGCGCCGCGCCGCTCGGCTCGGCGCCGCTCTCCAGCGGTAGCGCGATGCTGGCGCCCTCCACGCTCTCCGTCGGTCCGCACTCGCTCACCGCGGTCTACTCCGGCGACGCGAACCACGCCGGCGCCGCGTCTGCCGCCGTGCCGCTCGACATCCTCGCGCGCATCACCGCCACCGCCGGTCCGAACGGCACCATCACGCCGAGCGGTGCCGTGCTGGTGAGCCTTGGCGCGAGCCCCGCGTTCGCGTTCGCGGCCGACCCCGGACACCACGTGGCCACGGTCACCGTGGACGGCGCGCCCGCGCCGCTCACGTCGCCGTACACGTTCGCGTCGGTGAGCAGCAATCACACCATCGACGTCCAATTCGTCGTGAATCCGCCGGTGTCCGCGATCAGCACGCTCGCCGCCACGCAGGTGCGCACCGGCAACGATGCCGACGGCACGACGCGGATCACGCTCTCTTGGACGGCGGCACCGGTGGGCTCCTCGGTGGAGGTGTGGCGGAAGGGCTTCGGCAACTATCCCGAGTACGATGACGGGGCGACGCCCGGTTCATCGCCATCCGTGCCGGGCGCGTACCCGCCCGCGGGATGGACGCTCACCTCGGTCTCGAGCCCTGGCCAGATGGACGAACCCGCAACGCGTGACGTTTGGTACCACGTGGCGTACGTGGTGGACATCTACGGCACACGCTCGGCTGCGTCCAACCTGACGGCGGGAGCGCTCAACTACCACTTGGGCGACGTTTCCAACGGCGTCACGCTCGGGCAAGGCGACAACCTCGTCACTACGGCCGATCTATCGCTGCTCGGCGCGCACTACGGCATCACCGGTGCGGCGGTCGATCCGTTCGCCTATCTCGACGTCGGCCCGACGCTCGACATGTCGGTGCTCACGCGCCCGATCACCGACAACAAGCTCGACTTTGAGGACCTGGTCATGAACGCGCTCAACTTCGCGCCGATCGCGGGGGCGCCCTCGGCACGCGCCCGGCCCGCGGCGGCGGCGTCCGACGCGCTGACGTTGCGAGTCCCCGCGGCTGTGCCGGAGACGGGTGGCGAACTCGCGGCGCGCGTCGACTTCACCGGTACCGGCACGGTGCAGGCGCTCTCGCTACGCTTGAAGTGGGATCCGGCGGTGGTGACCCCGGTCTCGTGGACTGCGGGGGACGCGGTGCTGGCGCAGGGCGCGCTGCTGCTCTCGCCCGCACCGGGAACGGTGGACGCCGCTTCGCTCGCGGGCCCGGGCCGTGGCTTCACGGGCGAGGGTGAGTTCGCCACGGTGCACTTCCGCGTGCTGGGTCCTGGCGCGCCA
>CAZADU010000538.1:0-1581 GCA_964483945.1 uncultured bacterium | reverse complement strand
TGACGCCCTGATCGCGCTCGCGCTGGCACTACTCGCGCCGCTGGCGAGCCTGCTGCTGCGCCCGCTCGCGGCGCTGGGGATCAGCGCGCTGGCCGGCGTGCTCTACGCGGTCGCCGTGCAGCTCGCCTTCGGCCAAGGCCTGATCCTTCCGCTCGTTGTCCCGCTCACAGGGCTGGCGATCGGCTTCCTCGGGGCGCTGCTCGTGCACTGGCTGACCGCCACGTTCGAGCGCGCGCAGACACGCGACCTGTTCGCGCGCTTCGTCCCGGACTCCGTCGTCACGCAGGTGCTCGACCGCGCCGACGACTCCGAGGACGTGCGGCTCGGCGGTCCATGCCTCCTCGAGCACCGCTCGCGGCACACAGCGAGCGGCGTATCGGAGCGCCAACGCAACGACGACGACATCGTCGAGTGGCCCGATCACGGGCAAGAACTCAGGGATGAGGTCGATCGGTGACAGCACCCACAGCCCGGCGATCACCGCGGCGACCTTGGCGCGGCGCGGGACGCGTGGGTCGCGGCGCAGCCGCCACATCGTGCTCGCGCACGCCGGGAGCATCGCGGCCAGGTCTTTGAGCACACCGGGTGGCAGCCGCCGGGCGAGCACCACGAGCACTCCCCAACTGACCACGATGGCCGCGACGCCCACGAGCACGATCCGCCACCACGACACCGCGTCGCCTCCCGGTGCTCAGACGGAGATCGAGACGAGGTCGTCGCCAAAGACGACTTCGCCGTCGAAGTGCTCGCGGGCGAGTGCGATCCACTCGTCGGCCGAGCCGGGGGCCGGGGTCGGCACCTGGTGGGTGAGCACCAGCGTGCGCACACCACCGCGGGCCGCGGTCTGCGCGGCTTGCCCGACCGTCGAGTGGTAGTCGATCGTGTCTTGGAACCGGGGCATCGGCACCTTGCGCACCAGGTCGTCGCGCAGCACCGTCTGCACGTACACGTCGGCACCACGGCACAGCTCGTCGAGCCCGGCGCACGGCACGGTGTCGCCGGCGAGCACCACCGATCGGCCGTCGCACTCCACCCGGTACGCGAGCGTCGGCTCGACCGGACGATGATCGGTGGCGGCGGCAACGACGCGGACTCCACCGTCGTCGAGCACCGTCCCGGTCGTCACCTCAACCACCTCGGTCTGCGGCTCCCACGTGAGATCGGCGTGATGCGCGAGCCGGAACTCCACATCGGGGCGCAGCATCGCGTGCATGCCGGCCACCACCTCGGCGGTGCGTGACGGGCCGAAGATGCGCAACGGCGTGGGGGCTGCGCTCATCACCCACTGCGTGGTCAGCACATCGTTGAGATCACAGATGTGATCGCTGTGCAGGTGCGTGAGCAGCACCGCGTCGAGCATGACCGGCAGCACCCCCGCGGCGGCGAGCCGCATGCACACTCCACGGCCGGCGTCGACGAGCAGCGTGCGGCTACCGGCGCGCACGAGCGTCGCCGCACCCGCGCGGTCACGATCAGGCACCGGGCTCCCGGTGCCCAACAACACGACCTCGATCGTCACCGCCACCCTCCCGCCGGTGAACGTACACGGATGACGAACTGGCGAGCTGCACGGTCTGGGGC
>CAZADU010000537.1:0-3189 GCA_964483945.1 uncultured bacterium | reverse complement strand
GGGTGGACGTGGTGTCCTACCTGATCGTGGTGCCCGCGATGTTCCTGGCCACGTTCCTCGCCACCTGGCTGCCCGCGGTCAGGGCGCTGCGCATCGCGCCGTCCCGAGCACTCCGCTGCGAGTAGGCGGTCCCGCCGCGTGCGGATCGCAGGCGCCGTGAAGATTCGCCGCGAATAGGCCCCGGTGGCGGCGCACGCACTCGCGCCGCCCGCGCGGGCCGTCGCCGCTCGCGCATAACGCGCTGGAGTCACGGGCGTTACCGGCCGATACCTGCATATCGTGGGACGCCATCGCTTCCGAATCCGCCCCTGGCAAGTCAAGAAAGCCGCGCGTTTCACGTGGAAGTTCGCGCGCAAGGCCTTGATGAGCACCGTGCTGCTCGCTTTCCTGGCCCTCTGCCTGGTGGGGTTCCTGGTGGGCCGTGAGCAGGTGCCGCACCCGGTCCCGGTGCCCACCGACCAGATCTTCGACAATCTTCAGGTCTATTCCTATCGCGACACGCCCTCCGACACGAACTACCACTTCGTCGTCGAGCTGACCGCGTTCGGCAAGACGTTCGCCGAATACGACGTGGACCGGGACCGGTTCCTCACCTCTGGCTTCGGCCGCCGCTACGACCGCGCATTCAGCGGGGCGCACTACAAGCGGCTGCGCTTGCGCGGTCACTCGGGCGAGGGCACGTGGGTGTCCATGCCCGACTCGGCGTCGGCCACGTTCGACAAGGGTCAGTTCGACGAACTCACGCGCCGCACGCTCGACTACGTTCGCCCCGTGGGTGTGGTGACCAACGTGCTGGGACTGCTGTCGGGCTACTCGATCGGCTACCGGCTCGGGATGTGGGAAGCGTCGCTCTCCAACCCCGGCATCCAGAAGCGGCTGCTCGCCGAACCGGGCATCGCGCGCGCGATCACGCGCGAGGCGTGGCGCCGCGTGCTCATGGAGCCCGCGTTCATGAGTTCGCAGCCCGACGCCGGCTCGTTCGCGGCGGTGCTGGAGCAGCAACGCTTGTACAACCGCTTCTACCTGCTGGCGCTGGAAGACACGAGCGGGTTCATCTCGCAGGAGGCCGCGCGTCTCGCTGCAGCCGGTCAGGACGAGTACGCCCACGCCATGTCGGCGTTCGCGGCGGCGGTGCAGCAGATTAAGGCCGACTCCGTGGCCCCGCGTTCGCGTGATTTCCGTGCGATCGAGGAGTGGGCCGGCATGCTGTTCAGCCGCGGCCACTGGGCAAACTTCGTGCGCGACACGACCGCGGATGCGCGCTTTCGCTACCTCGGCGCGCTAGCGCACTACAACCTGAGCCCGCCCGCGGGACCCCGGGCGACCGGCCGACACGCGCGGCAGGCGTGGGTCGGTCCGCGCGCACTGGTCACCATCGACGGTGACGACGGCTACGTCTCCGACGAGATCCCCGCCACGCGCTTGGGCTGCCCGGCGGGATGGACGGCGTGGCTGCAGCCGGGTGAGAGCGAGAGCCGCCGCAACTACCACGCCGTGCGCTGGGTGAATCCGCCGGGTTCCGAGTTCGTGCAGGTGGCGAAGGCCCTGCGCAGTGTCTCGTTGCGCGTCGCGGCACTCGCGCGCGGCGGGCGCACGCACGAGGCCGACGCCGAGTTGGCCCAGTCGCCGGCTTCACCACTCACGCGGCTGCCGGCGCGGCCGGCTCTGGAGCAGTTCGCCGACAGTCTCGTGCACGGCTTCCCGACCGCCGCGGACTCGATGGTGCCGCTGCTCGTGGTCCCTGCGTCGGACAGTCTTTCGCTTCCCGCAGCGATCGACAGCATCTTCGCCCCGGCGGACTCGACGCGCTGAGCGGCGTGCGAAGCTGAGCGCGTGCATTTGCGCGAGCCGACGAGTACCGACGAGTGCCGACGACAGAAGTTCGCGAGCCACCTCCGCACTCACCAGCGCAGCCGCAACGACTCCAGCCCCCTGAAGTGATACGTATCGCGGTAACGCGGCGGTTGTGCGATGGAGATGGCCGGTAGTCGCTCGAACAACACCTGGAGCGCCACCTGCAATTCCATGCGCGCCAGGGGCGCGCCGACGCAGAAGTGGATACCGCCCCCGAAGCTCGCGTGCGGATTGTGAGCGCGATCCATGCGCAGCTCGCCCGGCGCCTCGAACCGTTCCGGGTCGCGATTCGCAGCACCCAGGAGCAATCCCACCCGGTCGCCGCGGCGCAGACGAACGCCGTGCAACTCGACCTCCTCCAGCACCCAGCGCGTGAACAAGTGGAGTGGTGTATCGAGCCGCAGCAGCTCCTCGGCGAGCCGTGCACCTCCCTCGGCCGTTGCGAGCGCGGGTGCGGGGTCGAGCCCGCGCTCGAGCAGCGCCTTCACGCCGTTGCCGATGGCGTGCACGGTGGCCTCGTGCCCCGCGATCAGGAACAGCATCGCGGTGGTCACCAACTCGTCGTCGCTCAGCTGGTCGCCGCCGGATTCGCTTGCGGCCAGCGCCGAGAGCAGGTCATCGCCGGGCGAAGCGCGCCGCTCCGCGAGCAACTCGCGCACGCACGCGCCGAACTCCTCGCACGCGCGCGCCGCGCGATGCTCCACCGCCTCGTCGCGCCGCGCCTGGTACATGGCCACGATGTCGTCCGACCACTGCAGCAAGGGTGCCCACAGCGACCGTGGCACGCCGAGCACGTCGGCGATGGCCGCCACAGGCAGCGGTGTGGCGAACGCCTCGATCAGCTCCACCGCACCGTGCTCCGCGAAGCGGTCCACCTGTTCGTGGGCGAGCGAGACAAGCCGCGGCCGCAGCCGCTCGGTGACGCGCTGCAGGAACGGCCGGTTCACAAGGCTTCGCAGCCGCGTGTGCGCCGGCGGCTCCAACTCCAGCAGCGAGTGCCGTTCATAATCAAAGAACGGTGCGAGATGCGGTGTGGGTGCAGGCCAGCCCAGCTCCTCACGACTCATGACGTGCAGCACCTGCCGGCCGAGCCGCGGATCGCGCAGCAGCGCGCTCACGTCACTATGCCGCGCGAAGCACCAGTGCCCGTACTGCCGCCAGTGGAACACGGGAGCCGCGGCGTGCAACGCGGCGTAGGCCGGGTAAGGGTCCTGCGCGAACGCCGGGTCGCGAGGATCGAGCGACAGCATGCGCGCGGCGCGGTCGAGCGACCACGTCGGCGGCAGCGGGGTGTCCGTCACTCGAGCGATCGCTCCTCTCTAGAGGGATGCCATG
>CAZADU010000536.1:0-3854 GCA_964483945.1 uncultured bacterium | reverse complement strand
GTGCCGACACGCCGCTGCTCACGGTGGCCGACCTGTCGCGCGTGTGGATCCTCGTGGACCTCTACGAAATGGACCTCGGCCGCGTGAAGGTGGGCGACCGCGCGCGGTTCACGGCCGACGGGCTGCCGGGCCGCACGTTCGAGGCGGCCATCGACTTCATCTACTCGACCGTCTCCAGCGAGACGCGCACGTTGAAAGCCCGGCTGTCGCTCGCAAACCCGGACGGTGTCTTGCGGCCCGGCATGTACGGACAGGTGGACGTGAGTTCGCGCCGTGGGGCCTCGTCGCTGGTGGTGCCCGCCGAGGCCGTGGTGAACACCGGCGAGATCTCGTACGTGTTCCTGGCCCGCGGCGAGGGCCACTTCGAACCGCGCCGTGTGTGGACAGGGCGCGGTGACGGCGACCGCATCACGGTGCTCAAGGGTCTCGCCGAGGGCGATACGGTGGTGTCGAGTGCTTCGTTCCTGATCGACTCCGAGAGCCGCTTGAAGGCCGCGATCGCGGGCCTCGGTGGCCAGACGACCGGCAGTGCCCCCGCGGGCGCTGCCGGCCACAAGCACTGAGGCCGCGATGATCGCGCGATTGATCGAATGGTGCGCCACGCACCGCATGTTGGTGGTGATCCTGAGCGTGCTCGCGTTCGTGGGCTCGGTGCTCGCCATGCGCCAGGTGCCGCTGGACGCGATCCCCGACCTGTCCGACCCGCAGGTCATCGTCTACACAGAGTGGATGGGCCGCAGCCCGGACCTGGTCGAGGATCAGGTCACCTACCCGATCGTGTCGAGCCTGCTCGCAGCACCCAAAGTGACCGCCGTGCGCGGCCAGAGCATGTTCGGCATGAGCTTCATCTACGTCATCTTCGAGGAAGGCACCGACCTCTACTGGGCGCGCAGCCGCGTGATGGAGTACCTGAGCACGCTGCGCATGGCGCTGCCCGCCGGAGTCACGCCCACGCTGGGCCCGGACGCCTCGGCCGTGGGCTGGGTCTACCAGTACGCGCTCGTGGACAAGTCGGGTAAGCACGACCTCGCCGAACTGCGGGCGTTCCAGGACTTCCACCTGCGCTACGCGCTCGCCAGCGTGCCCGGCGTGGCCGAGGTGGCCTCGGTCGGCGGGTTCGAGCGCCAGTACCAGGTCGAGGTGGAGCCGTCGCGCCTGCACGCGTACGGCCTGTCGGTCGCGGACGTCACCCGCGCGATCCGGCGCAGCAATCGCGAGGTAGGCGGTCGCGTCATCGAGATGTCGGGCCGCGAGTACTTCGTACGCGGCCGCGGCTATATCCAGTCGCTCGACGATCTGCGGCGCGTAGCGGTCGGCGTGGACCGCCGCTCGGGCACACCCATCCGCGTGGCGGACCTGGCGCGGGTCTCGTTCGGCCCCGACATCCGCCGTGGCGCGGGCGAACTGGACGGCGTGGGCGAGGCCGTGGGCGGCACGATCGTCATGCGCTACGGCGAGAACGCCGAGCAGGTCATCCGCCGTGTCGAGAAGAAGCTCGAGGAGCTGAAGCCCGGCTTCCCCGAGGGCGTCGAGATCAAGAAGGTCTACGACCGCTCCACGCTCATCAAGCGCGCCATCGAGACGCTCAAGCACACGCTCATCGAAGAGGCGGTCGTGGTGAGCGTGATCATCTTCATCTTCCTGCTGCACCTGCGCAGCACGCTCGTGCCGGTGCTGACGCTGCCGCTCGCGGTCGTGCTGGCGTTCGTGCCGATGTGGCTGTTGGGCATCAACTCCAACATCATGAGTCTCGGCGGCATCGCCATCGCCATTGGTGCGATGGTGGACGCGGCCATCGTGCTGGTGGAGAACGCGCACAAGCACCTGGAGCACGCGCCGGAGCCCACCACGCCGGAGGCTCGCGCAGTGCGGCAGCGCATCGTGATCGAGGCGGCCAAGGAGGTGGGCCCGCCCATCTTCTTCGCGCTGCTCGTCATCACCGTGGCGTTCCTGCCCATTTTCGGATTGAACGGCCAGGCGGGCCGGCTGTTCAAGCCGCTCGCGTACACCAAGACGTTCGCCATGGCATTCGCCGCACTGGTGTCGGTGACGCTGGCGCCGGCGCTGATGACGTTCTTCGTGCGCGGCCGCATCCGGCCCGAGCACCAGCACCCGGTCTCGCGCGCGATCATCGCCATCTACCGTCCGTTCGCCTGGGTGGCGCTCAAGAATCCGAAGAGCACCATCGCCATCGGCCTCGCCGCGCTGCTCTCGGCCGTGCCCATGGCCGCACGCCTCGGACACGAGTTCATGCCGCCGCTGCAGGAGGGCGACATGCTCTACATGCCGACCACGTTCCCGAACCTGTCCATCGAGGAGGCGAAGAAAAGTCTTCAAATCCAGGACCAGCTGATCCGCGGCTTCCCCGAGGTCGAACGCGTGTTCGGCAAGGCCGGCCGCTCCAGCACGCCCACCGACCCGGCGCCGCTCTCCATGGTGGAGACCGTGGTGAAACTCAAGCCGCGCGACCAATGGCGCATGGTCGAGGACGCGCGCTGGTGGAGCCAGCGCGCGCCGGCGTGGACCGAGCCCGCACTGCGCGTGTTGTGGCCCGACCGCCACCGCATCTCGTGGGACGAGCTGGTGGCCGAACTCGACCGCACCGTGCGCCTGCCGGGCTGGACCAATGCGTGGACCATGCCCATCAAGACGCGCATCGACATGCTCTCGACCGGCGTGCGCACGCCAATCGGCGTGAAGATCTTCGGCTCCGATCTGGCCGAGATCGAGCGCATCGGCATCGAACTCGAACACGCGCTCGCGGCCGTGCCCAACACGCGCAGTGTGTACTCCGACCGCAACACGGGCGGCTTGTACGTGGACATCGTCCCCGACCGCGAAGCACTCGCGCGCTACGGCATCACGCTCGGCGACGTGCAGGACGTGATCGAGGCGGCCATCGGCGGCGAGCCGATCGAGGTCACGGTCGAGGGCCGCGAGCGTTTCACGATCAACGTGCGCTACCCGGCAAGCCTGAGGCAGGACGTGGAGCGCCTGCGCCAGGTGCTGGTGCCCATCCACCGCTCGCAGAGCGGCGGCGGCAACGGGAGCGGGAGCGGCATGGGGGACGGCATGGGCGTGCTGCTCCAACCCGACCCGTCCACGTTCCTCGCGAGCAACGGCTTCAATGACTCCGAGCAGGGCATGGGCGGTGGCACCGGCGGCTCGGGTGGCTCCATGGACCGCCGCGGTTCGGGCGGCATGAGCACTGGGATGGGTTCGACGTCGGGACCCTCCGCCGCGCCCAGCGCGGGTGCGGCGCCAGCGGTGGACATCCAGGGCTGGAGCACGCCCGGCGGCGCTCACGTGCCGCTCGGCCAGGTGGCCAAGGTGAGTATCACGAGCGGTCCGCCGATGATCCGCGACGAGGCCGGCATGCTCGTGGGCTACGTCTACGTGGACATGGACGCAGGCCGAAAGGATGTGGGCGGATACGTGGAAGAGGCAAAGCGAGCGGTGGCGCGGCAGGTGAAGCTGCCCGCAGGCTACTTCCTCAAGTGGACCGGCCAGTACGAGTTGCTCGAGCAGATGCAGTCGCGCATGAAGTTCCTGGTGCCGCTCACGCTGTTGCTCATCGTGCTGCTGCTCTATGCCAACTTCGGCCGCGTCGGGCCGGTGCTGATCGTTCTGGTCTCGGTGCCGTTCGCGCTCATCGGCAGCATCTGGCTGCTGGCGCTGCTCAACTACCACCTCTCCACCGCCGTGTGGGTGGGGCTCATCGCGCTGGTGGGCCTGGCCACGCAGACGGGTGTCGTGATGGTGGTGTACTGCGACCTGGCCTATAAGAAGGCGCTGGCCGAAGGGCGCATCCGCAGCTTCGACGACATTGTCGAGGCCACGCTCGAGGGGGCCGT
>CAZADU010000535.1:0-1631 GCA_964483945.1 uncultured bacterium | reverse complement strand
GTGCGCCGGATCCGGGCCGGGATCCCCGGCGTGGCGTTCCGAACCAACTTCATCGTAGGTTTCCCCGGCGAGACGGATGGACATTTCCGCACCCTGCTGAGGTATATCGAGGAGGAACCGTTCGAGAACGTGGTGGTTTTCACGTTCGAGCGGGAACCCGAGACGCCGTCCTTCAAGATGACGCCCCGGGTGCCGATAAACCTGCGGCGGGCTCGCCGGGCGGAGTTGCTGGCTCGCCAGCAGGTCCTGTCGCGCGACCGGCTCGCACGCCGCATCGGGGAGACGCTCACCGTGATGGTGGATGGTCCCGCCGGGCGCGGGCAGTGGGCCGCACGGGCGGCAGGTTCGGCATGGGAAGTCGATGGTGGCGTGGTGGTGGAAGGAGACGGGCTGGTGCCCGGGCAGCTCGTGACGGTGCGTGTCACCGGTGCGGCGGCCTACGACCTGTTCGCACGTGTGGATCGGCCCGCCGACCCCGCGCTGCACATTCTCGGCTGAGTGAGGACCACAAGGATGCGATCTAACCGGCTGGCCGTTTCCGTGGCGTTGCTGCTGACCCTGGCGCTCACGTCCGCCGCGGAGGCCAAGAAGTTCCGCTATTCGAGCGGCCCCAAGCCAGCCGAGGACAGCACGTTCGCGGTGGCGAACCCGTACCTGGAGCCGGTCGTGAGCTCGCGCGGCCCGCGCGTGCCGTACACCAATCTCCAGATGACCCAGTTCGTCGCCGACACCGCCGTTGCGCGCGTACTGGCCACGGCCGTCGTGGACTCAGGCACGCACGCCGTGTTGGCCCCCGCACTCGACCACCCGCTCAACTTCGTGCTGGAGCACGCCATGCTCAAGGCCCTGGCGCGCCGCGGCGTGGACGTGACCGTGCGGCGTGCGCCGATCTCGGACGACAGCCTCAAGATCCTGTTCGGCCGCCCCGGCGACCCGGTCGTGGAATATACGGTCGGTTCCATGCGCGTGACGTACCTGCGATACATCGGTATCCTGCCCGGCCGCGTCAAGATCGAGCGGCAGTCGCTCGTCACCGGCAGCATCACCATGCGGGACCCGAACAGTTCCCGCGTGATGTGGACCGGCGACCTCGGCCAGAACTTCGTGGACCGCATCCCCCGCAACCAGATCGCACTGGTCGAGGAGGAGCGCTATCCCGACCTCAAGGCCGTGCTGCCGTCGCGAAGCGTGGACAAGGTCCTGGAACCCGTGATCGTGCTGGCGGTCGTCGCCGGCCTGGTCGCACTGTTCTTCCAGAACCGCCCCTGAGCCAGCGGCTCACGAACCTAAGGACTCCCCGGGAAGGAACTTCATGATCAGGTGGTGGCTCGCTGCGGCAGCGTTGCTGGTACTGCTGGCCGGCTGCGGCGGTTCCGTGCTGCCGCAGGTGCACGACGAGCGAGGGCGCGTGGAACTGGCGCGTCGGCTGTACGACAAGCGAGATGCCGCGCTCGCGATCGAAGTGCTGGCGCCGTACTCCACCTCGAGCAGCGGCGCGGCCGACGTGGACGCGGCCGTGTACCTGCTCGGCCTGTGCCATCTTCAGGTGCGCGACTGGGGCGCAGCACAGGCCGACTTCGAGCGCCTGATGCGCGACTATCCGGAGAGCGATTCCGCAGGTGCGGCGGCGT
>CAZADU010000534.1:0-4128 GCA_964483945.1 uncultured bacterium | reverse complement strand
GAGGCCGCGCCACGCTTCACGCCGACACGCTGCTTCTCCAGGTGTGCCACGTAGTGCTTGATCGCCCGCGCATAGACCAGTGCGGGGTCGCCCGACGGCACCGCGTGGCCGAGCAGCGCCTGCGCCCGGCGCAGGTCGTCGTGTTCCTGGTCCGTGAGGGACAGCCGGACCTCGTGGCCGCCCGTCGCGGAAGCAAATAGCCGGCCGCGACGCGCGCAGCTCGCGTGCGCCGACGCGGACGAGCTGGTGGCGTGGTCACATGCCTGCGGCGCGCACAGGTCCGAGAGCTCGTTCACTCGCCCCGGGGCGAGTGAACCTGACGAAGTCTCAACATCAGGTGCGTCCGCAGTGTCGGAAATCGTCGCCACAGGCTGCTGCGAACGCGACGCCAGCAGGCGGACGATTTCATCCCTACTCTTGAAGGCGGCGGTCGCGAGCATCTCGGTCGCCGTTTCCAGCGTCAGGTGCGGCACGAGTACGACCGCGGTGGCCACGCTGAGGCGGCCGTCCGCGCGGCACTCGAAGACGTCAGGGAATTTGAGCGCGGCCCGCGCGACCTGGATGCGGCGGAGCGCCCTGCCCTCGGACATGCGCAGCCGGCTCATGCAGTAGTCGCGCATGCACGAGTATCCGGCGGCCAGGAAGTCCCGCCGGTGGTCGATCACGGCGATCTGGGCGATGCCCTCGGCGAGCTTGGACTTCTCCTCGAGGTCGAGCTTCTCAGCGATACGAAGGGCGACTTCGGGCGACAGGTGCATCCGCGAGAAACGGTGCATGGGCGTTGCTCCGCGGGGGCGGGTGCGCTCCGGGGCGCACACAAATGCTATCACGCGTGTTCGCGGCTCTCGTGCTTGCCCTTGCACGCGGCAAAACGCACCACGACAGAAACTTTCGCGAAGTCTCATGGGAATGGGCCACTCGGGCGACGCTGGGGCGGTTTGGCGCTACTGCCTGAGCGAGCCTTGCTCGCGAACAGATCCACGGGCTGAACCTGTCAAGGGGTACTTTCGATAAAGGCCTGCAAAGAGTCGACTGTGCCAGACCTGCGCCGCACTTGCTCGCCCCACCCGCATTTCGTCACACTGCACATTCCATCCGCATCCGCACCCGCATCCGCATCCGTTCCCACCCGGAGGATCCCACTCGTGCAGACGACCGGAGCCCCCGCGGGCGCGCGTGAGCGCGAACTCGCCGAGTTCCTCGAGCGCTACGTGTCCGAGATGCAGCCGCTCGAGCTGCAGCACAATCAGGCGTTCTGGCTCGCGAACACTACCGGCGAGGCCCGTCACGAGGAGGAGAGCGCCCGGCTCGACGCCGCGATGCGACTGGTGCTGTCGCGGCGCGAGGCTTACCAGCAGCTGTCGCGGCTGCGCGACGGCGGCCCGCTCTCCGACGCGCTGCTCGATCGCCAGCTAGTGCTGCTGCACCACGCGCACCGCGCCCGGCAGTTGGCACCGGAGATGATCGAGCGCCAGGTGCAGCTCGAGAAATCGCTCGAGAGCCGGTTCAACCAGTTCCGTTCCCAGCTCGACGGGCGAGCCGTCACCGACAACGAGTTGGTGGACCTTCTGCGCCAGTCGGACGATACCGCGCTGCGCCGGCGCGCCTGGGAGGCCAGCAAGCAGATCGGCCCCGAGGTCGAGGGCGACCTGCTCTCACTCGTGCGCCTGCGCAACGAGGGCGCACGCCAGCTCGGGTTCGCGAACTACTACTCGATGTCGCTCGAGTTGGACGAACTGGACGAGCGCGAGTTGTTCGACTTGTTCGATGAGCTCGAGCGAGAGACCACGCCGCTCTGGCGCGACTACAAAGGGGCGCTCGACAAGCGGCTGGCGCAGCGCTTTGGCGAGCCCGAGGAGGGGCTGCGTCCGTGGCACTACGCTGACCCGTTCTTCCAGGAGGCCCCGCCCGCCGAGGTGAGCCTGGATGCGTTCTATGAGCAGCAGGACCTGGTCGCACTCACCGAGCGCTACTTCGCGGCGGTCGGTTTTCCGATCCGCGAGCTGGTCGAGCGTTCCGACCTGTTCGAGCGGCCGGGCAAGTGCCAGCACGCGTTCTGCATGAGCATGGACCGCGCCGGCGATGTGCGCGTGCTGTGCAACGTGCGGCCGACCGAGCGCTGGATGGGCACCATGCTGCACGAGTACGGGCACGCCATCTACGACCAGCACATCGAGCGCTCGCTGCCGTGGTTACTGCGCTCGCAGGCGCACATCCTCACCACCGAGGCGAGCGCGATGCTGTTCGGCCGACTCTCCAAGAACCCGGTGTGGTTGCGCGAATGGGCGGGTGCCGACGCAGCGGAGCTGGCCCGCAATGCCGAGCCGGTGTCGCGCGCGGTGCGCCAGCAGCTTCTGGTTCAGACGCGTTGGGAGATGGTCATGGTGCACATGGAACGCTCGCTCTACCGCGACCCCGATCAGGACCTGCGAGCGCTGTGGTGGGATCTGGTCGAGCGCTTCCAGTGGGTTCGGCGCCCCGAAGGCCGGCACGAGCCGGACTGGGCGGCCAAGATCCACTTCAGCATCGCGCCGGTCTACTACCACAACTACCAGCTGGGGGAGATGCTCGCCTCGCAACTTCAAGATCACCTGCTGCGCCAGGTGCTGGGCGGCGGAGCGGGCGCATGGGAGCGCTATGTGAGGTCACCTGAAGTGGGCGCGTTCCTCAAGCGCGAGTTCTACGCTCCGGGCCGGCGCTGGAACTGGCGGGAGCTCACGGCGCGCGCGACCGGCCGGGCACTGGAGTCGCGGCCCTTCGTGGACGAACTCGCCGGTCGTGTGATCGCGTGACCCTGCCTCCGGCGCGGCCGCTGGCGGGCCTCACCGTGCTGGACCTGTCGCGGGTGCTGGCGGGCCCGTACGCCACGCAATTGCTCGGCGACCTCGGCGCAACGGTGTGGAAGGTGGAGCGACCCGGACTCGGCGACGAGACTCGCGCGTGGGGGCCACCATTCGTCGGCGGTACCAGTGCCTACTATCTGTCAGTGAATCGCAACAAGCGTTCGGCGGCGCTCGACTTTCGCAACACCGAGCACCTTGCGGCGCTGCATCGCGCCGCGGCGCGAGCCGACGTGGTGGTGGAGAACTTCCTTCCCGGCACGCTCGCGCGATTCGGGCTGGACGCCGCCACACTGCGTGCGGGCCGTCCCGAACTGGTGGTGTGCAGCATCACCGGTTACGGGCAGGACGGGCCGTACGCATCGTTGCCCGGCTACGACGCCGTGATGCAGGGGTTCGTGGGGCTCCAGAGTGTGACCGGTACGCCGGAAGGCCCTGCGCTCAAGGTGGGGGTCGCGCTCGTGGACGTGCTCACCGGAGTGCACGCCGCCGCTGCGATCCTCGCCGCTTTGGTGGGTCGGTTCCGCGGCGGAGCCGGCGCACACCTCGACCTGGCGTTATCCGAAGTGGGACTGCACTCGATGGTGAACGTCGCACAGGGCGCACTGTCCACTGGGCAGCCGGCACGGCGCCACGGCAATGCGCACCCGCACATCGTTCCCTACCAGACATTCCAGGCGGCCGACGGCGCGTTCGTGCTGGCGGTGGGCAACGACGCGCAGTGGCGCCGCGTGTGCGAGGCACTTGGCGAGCCGAACCGGGGGAGCGACCCGCGTTGGGCCGAGAACCCCGGCCGCGTGCTGCATCGGGACGACGTCGTGAACTGGCTGGCCGGGCGGTTCATGGATAGCCCGCGCGCGGTGTGGATCGAGCGGCTGCAACTCGCGGGCGTGCCCGCGGGGCCGGTGCGTGACGTGCACGAAGCGGTCACTGACCCGGCGCTCGCGCTGCGCGGCATGGTCGCGGACCACGCGCTCCCGGATGGCACGGTGACGCCCCTGCTGTCGCTGCCGTGGCGTGCCGACGGCGTGCGGCCCCCGGTGGCGCTGTCGCCGCCCGCACTGGGCCAGCACACGGCGGATTTTCTGCGCGAGTTCGCGTCCGCCTGAGCGCTCGCTCGCCGCGTCCAGAACCCACTGCACGCGCGTTGCCTCACCCGCGGGGCGGTGCGATAGTGCCGCGAACCTTTCAACTACCCGCGTTCCCACGGGAACGTCGTCTACCCCCTTCGTAAGGAGTCCCTCATGTCCGGCACGGCCCCCGACGCCAAGCCCCGCGGCTTGGAAGG
>CAZADU010000533.1:0-4241 GCA_964483945.1 uncultured bacterium | reverse complement strand
CGCAGGGCCGGTCAAGATAGCATGCCCCGGACCCCCGGCTTACGCACTCGCCGCTCAAGTCGCGGCGCTCGTGCGCCGATGCCTCGCGAGAATCCCGGCCCGTGGGCGAACTGCCCACGTCCACCGGCAGCCACGACGGCGCCGACTCGAGGAGCACGACGATGTCAGACGGCCATGTGATCAAGCTCCGGCTCTCCCTGATGGGGCGCCCGGTGCGCAACTACACGTTCGAGAAACCTGTGATCAGCGTCGGGCGAGATCCCGGCGCGGATGTCTACGTGGACAATCCCGGCGTGTCGCGGGATCACTTCCGGCTCGAACGCGCCCAGAACGGCGAATACCAGGTGGTGGACCTCGGCAGCGCGAACGGGACGTTCGTGAACGACCAGATGATCAACACCTCCATGGTGCACTCCAACGACGTCATCCGCTTCGGCAAGTACACCCTGTGGGTGGACTACGAGGAGGACCGCCGGAAGCTGCCGCGCGACGGCAGTGCACTGGTCACTCCGGTCACCGAGACCATGGGCCACACCGTGGTGCTGTCGCGAGCCGAGATCGGCAGCATCCTCGAGAAGGAGCGCCGCGTCGAGAGTGCCGCGGGCGCAAACGTCCCAAAGGTGGTCACGCTCCACGCAGCCAGTCCGGCGCGGCTACCCGCCGCTCCCGCTCGCCGTGGCTTCCCGGCGTGGGCGGCCATCCTCATCGGCCTGCTGTTCGGACTCCTCGTGGGCGCCGCTGCGCTGTGGTTCGTATTGCAGCGACCCACCATCAGCTGATCGGGCCGGACGGCCACTTGTCCGCCAGGGAAGGACCGGTAACTCGCGCATGGAGATCCTGAAGCGCTTCCAGGCCAGCCGCCACGTACGCCTGCTCCAGTCGAGCGGGCGACCGAAGGACGCTGCCCTGATCGACGCGCGTGCGCAGCTCGATGCCATGGGTGCGCCGGCGGTGCGCGCGATCTTCGCCACACTCGCCACCGAGAACGCGACGCCCGCGACGCTCGAGGTGCTCGAGGCGCTGGTCCGTCAGGACACTCTGCCCGCGTTCCTGGAGGGACTCCGCTCCGGACAGGTGCACGTCGAGGATGCCGCGAGCCGCGTGCTCGGCCGCTCCGGCAAGTTCGACGTGACGCAGTTGTTCGCGCTGTTCTCCGACCCGCGTGTTTCACGGGCCCGGCTCGAGGGCATCCTCGATTCCCAGGCCGTGCACGTGCACCCTGCAACACTGCTTCGCGTGTTGCCCGCGCTCGGCAAGGAGGCACGCAACAGCGCATTCCGCGTGCTCGAACGCACCGCCGACGCGAGCATCCTCGGCGAGGCCGTCGAGATGTCGAAGCACGCCGAGTGGTGGATCCGACTGCACGTCGCCAGGCTTCTGTCCGGCATGCCCGGCCCGGCCGCGAACGCGGCCATGTCCAAGCTGGTGCGCGACGAGAACGGCGCCGTTCGCCTGGAGGCCGTGCGCGCAGTGCAACGCATGCGGGCCAAGGAGGCCATCCCCTCGCTGTGCACCCGGCTCCGCGACCAGGACCTCAAGGTGCAGAGCGCAGCGATCGAGGCACTCGTGGAACTGGCGGACGTGAGCGCCGTACCGCACCTGCTGGACGCGCTCAAGGATGAGTCCGAATACGTGCGCCGGGGCGCCGTCGAGGTTCTGAACCAGGTCGTCACTCCCGAGGCGATCAAGGACCTGGTCACTGCATTGAAGGACGCGGATTGGTGGGTGCGCGTGCGAGCGGCCGATGCACTCGGCACACTGGGCGGGCCCAAGGTCGTGGACGCCGTGATGGAGCTGACGCGCGACCCCGACGAGTTCGCGCGGCGTTATGCCATCGAGATCCTCAACACCGTGCCCGACGCACGTGCCGTGCCGGTGCTGATCGACGCGCTCGAGGACGAGGACTGGTGGGTGCGCGAACGCGCCGTGGACGCGCTCGGCAAGACCGGCGTCAGCGATGCGGTGGGGCCGCTGCTGCGCATGATGGGTCGCGACTCGCGCGCGGTGCCCCTGTGCGTGCGCGCGCTGGGTGCGATCGGCGGTGAGCTCGTGGTGGAGCCGCTGTCGCGTCTGGCCGAGTCGTCCGACACCGACATCCGCCGCGAGGCGATCCAGGCGCTCACCGCACTCCTGAATCGTGAGCTGCCCGAGGAAGCACGGCAGACTGTTGTGGGCATCCTCGACAAGGCGGGCGTGCGCACCGCGCGCCAGGTGCTCAAGCCGATGGTGGTGCGAGGCGCCAAACAGGCCGAAGCCGCGCCCTCGGGCACGACCGCCGGCACGCCTGCTCCGCAGGCAACCCCATCGTCCGAGCCCGGTAAGGCGGCGAGCGGCGGCGCGGGTGCGAACGCCCCCGAGGCCGTTCGGCTGCACTTCCAGAAGCTCGCCCCGGGCACCGAACTGCTCGGCCGCTTCCGCGTCGTGCAGCGGATCGGCGGCGGCGGGTTCGGCACCGTCTACCTGGTCGAGGACGTGCTCGTGAACGAGACGATGGTGCTCAAGGTGCTGTCGCCCCAGCTGTCGCTCGACCCCACCATGATCAAGCGGTTCGTGCAGGAACTGAAGCTCACACGCCGCATCACGCATCCGAATGTCATCCGCATCCACGACCTGCTCGATCTGGAGGGCGCGCACGCCATCTCCATGGAGCACTTCGCTGCACGCGACCTTGGCGCGCTGCTGCGCGATGATGGCCCGCTGTCCCCCGCGCGCGCGATGCACGTGGCGGAGCAGACGCTCGAGGGGCTCGTCGCCGCGCACACGGCCGGCATCTACCATCGCGACATCAAGCCGGCCAACCTGCTCGTCGGTGACGGCGATCAGGTGAAGATCGTCGACTTTGGGCTCGCCTCGATGAGTCACTCGTCGCACTCGCGGCTCACTCAGAGCGGCATCCTCGTCGGCACGCCCGAGTACATCTCCCCCGAACAGATCACCGGCACCGACGTGGACGCTCGCTCGGATCTGTACTCGCTCGCCGTGGTGCTGTACGAGTCCATGTCGGGGAAGCAGCCGTTCTCGGGCGCCAACGCGGTGAACGTGCTGTTCCAGCACCTCGAAGCCACCGTTCCGCCACTCTCCAGTGTGGCCGCGGGCATCCCGCAACCCGTCAACGACGTCGTCATGCGCGCCATGTCGCGCCAGCCGCAGGACCGCCACGCGACCGCGGTGGCCATGCTGGAGGCCGTGCGCGCCGCGATGTAGCGCGCCCACCCCCATGCCGAGACTCGACGCGTTCCTCGAGATCGGGCGCCAGCAAGGTGCCTCTGACATCCACTTCGCCGTCGGCTTGCCGCCGCTGGTCCGGCTGGATGACGACCTCATGCCGGTGCAGTACCGCGCGCTCACGGACAAAGAGTGTCACGACCTCGTGCGCGAGATCATGGACGCGGACCACTGGAAGCGCCTCGAGGAAGCGGGCACGGTGGATATCGGCTACTCGGCCGAGGGGCTCGGCCGATTCCGCATCAACGTCGTGCGCCATCGCGGCGGCATCTCAGCGATCTGCCGCATCATCCCCGACGTGGTCCCCACCCTCGCCGAACTCGGCCTGCCACGCGTGCTGTCGCAGTTCACCCGGCTGTCGAACGGACTCGTGCTGATCACCGGTGCGACCGGCACCGGCAAGTCCACGACCATGGCGGCGATGATCCGAGAGATCAACGAGCGCGATCTGCTCAACATCCTCACGCTCGAGGACCCGATCGAGTTCCTGCACGAGAGCAAGCGATGCCAGGTCATCCAGCGTGAGGTCGGCACACACGTGCCCTCGTTCCACGCCGGCCTGCGCGCGGCACTGCGCGAGGATCCGGACGTGATCCTGGTGGGCGAACTGCGCGACCCCGAGACGGTGACACTGGCGCTCGAAGCAGCCGAGACCGGCCACCTCGTGCTCGGCACGCTGCACACGCGCGGCGCCGCCCAGACGATCGACCGCATCATCGACGCGCACCCGTCGGATAACCATGGCCAGGTCCGGCATTCGCTTGCCGAGAACCTGAAGGCGGTCGTGAGCCAAGAGCTGATCCGCTGCGCCGACGGCCGCGGGCGGCGCGCGGCCCAGGAAGTGCTCATCGTGACCGTCGCCGTGCAGCAGATGATCCGCGAGGGCAAGTCGTTCCAGATTCCGGGGGCGATCACGACCGGCAAGCGGCTCGGCATGCAGCTCATGGACCAGTCGCTCCTGGCACTGGTGCGCGCCGGAGAGATCGACCCCGATGAAGCGTTCCTGAAGGCCGAGG
>CAZADU010000532.1:0-2045 GCA_964483945.1 uncultured bacterium | reverse complement strand
CGAGGCCCTGCGCGGGGACGGCGCCACGGCAATCGAGGCGCGCCTCACCGCTGCGCGCGATCCGGACGCGGAGGTGCGCGCGGCCGCCACGACGAGCCTCGAGGCCGCCCCACCGGACATCCGGTTGCGCGCATTGGCGCCTTTGCTCCAAGACCCGGTTCGCGCGGTCCGCATCGGCGCGGCGCACGCACTCTCGACGCTACCGGCCGGATCGTTCGGGCCCGAGTCGCGGCGGCACTTCACCGCCGCACTGGCCGAGTACGTGGCCGCACAGCAGGTCTCCCTCGACATGCCGGGCGCACGACTCAACCTGGCGGTCATCCACGAGAACACCGGCCAGCCGTCGCTGGCCGAAGCGGAGTACCTCGCCGCACTCCGCATCGACCCCGACTTCTCGCCCGCGCGCGCCAACCTGGCGCGTCTCTATAACGCGACGTCGCGCAATGCCGATGCCATCCGCGTGCTCCAGGACGGGCTGGCGCGCCTGCCCGGGATCGGCGAGCTGCAGTACTCGCTCGGCCTGCTGTTGGCCGAGGAACACCGGCTGCCCGAAGCCGCGGACGCGCTGGCCAAGGCCGCGAGGCTCATGCCGGACCGGCCGCGACTGCACTACAATCTCGGGCTCATCTACCAGCAACTGGGACGGCTCGATGCCGCCGAAGCGGAGTTGCTGGCCGCCGCCCGGCTGGAGCCACGTGACACCGACGTGCTGCACGCGCTGACCGTGATGTACGCGCAGGCCGGCAAGTCCGAACGCGCGCGAGCGTGGGTGAAGCGATTGCGCGAACTCGAGCCGTTCAATCCGGACTGGGTGCGGCTGGAGGAGAGTCTCGGGCGTTGAGCTTGGTGCGCCTACGCCCGCGAAGGCGACGGCGATCGCTTGCGGCCCGGAACGACCGCCGGTAACCTGTGAACTCCTGTCCGGCCACGATGGGCCGGGCGTCCCGTTCGTCCGAGGATGGCTCGATGATCAAGGAACTCGCCACGGGTCTCGGCGTCACGCTCGAGAACCTGTTCAAGAAGCCGTTCACGGTCAACTATCCGGACGAGAAGCTCGAGATGTTCCCGCGCTTCCGCGGCAAGCACATCCTCGCCCGGCACGCCGACGGACTCGAGCGTTGCGTGGGCTGCGAGCTGTGCGCCGTGGCCTGCCCGGCGGATGCCATCTTCGTGAAGGCGGCCGAGAACGACCCGGCGAACCCCACCTCGCACGGAGAGCGCTACGCCGAGCGCTACGAGATCAACATGCTGCGCTGCATCTTCTGCGGCATGTGCGAAGAGGCCTGCCCCGAGGACGCCATCTGGCTCGAGAAGGACTACGAGCTCTCGGATTACACGCGCGATGCGTTCATCTACACGAGAGACGAACTCGTCGTGCCGATGGAGCAGTCGGGCTACATCCCGAAGCGCTGAGCGCGCCTTGGCACGCAGGACGAGCGGGCGGCGGACCCACGCGGTCGGCCGCCCGTTCGGCATTCACGCTCGGCTGAAGGCGCTGAGTCACACGGCTCAGACGGTACCCAGCTGCTCCAGGATGCGGCGCGCAAGCAGCGGCCAGGACCAGCGCGCCGCACTCGGCGGGCCCGCGGCCGACAGGCGCTCGCGCAGTGCAGCATCGGTGAGCAGCCGCGCGATCGCGCGCCTCAGGAACCAGGGGTGCCGCCACGAAAGCAGTGCGTTCTCGCCCATGCGAGCAAAATCCGTGGTGCCGCTTCGCGTGCACACCAGCGCGCAACCACTCGCCAGCGATTCGAGTGCGGTGTTGCACCAACCCGCCTTGCGCTCGGCCGCCACGAACACGTGGCTCGACTGGTAGAGCGCCACCAGTTCGTCCTGGGACGGGTTCAGCACGAAGCGCGCATTCGCCGAGAGCGGAGCGCCGTCGCGCGGGTCCTGGCGATTCGTGGCCGGGTCCACGCTGTCGAACAGCACGGTCTCGAACGCCGGCACGCGGCCCGAAAGCCCTGCGAGGGCGGCGAGGACGAGATCGGTGCCCTTCTTGGCGCGCGAGCGGCGGCCGTTGACGAGCACGCGCAGAGGTCCCG
>CAZADU010000531.1:0-2058 GCA_964483945.1 uncultured bacterium | reverse complement strand
CTTGCCCCACGGCGAGCACGGATGACGGCCGCCCGAGGTCTTGCCCTCGCCGCCGCCCATCGGGTGATCCACGGGGTTCATCGCGACGCCTCGCACCGACGGCGCATATCCGAGCCAGCGGCTGCGGCCGGCCTTTCCGAGCGAGCGGTTCTCGTGCTCGAGGTTGCCGACCTGGCCGATGACGGCGCGGCAGTTCACGTGGAACTTGCGCACCTCGCCGGACGGCAGCCGCAACTGAGCGTACTCGCCTTCCTTGGCCATGAGCTGGCAGAACGCGCCGGCCGAACGCGCGATGCGCGAGCGGCGGCCCGGGTACAGCTCGACGTTGTGCACATTCGTGCCGACGGGGATGTGGCGCAGGTGCAGGCAGTTGCCCAGCGCGATCTCCGCGGTCGGACCCGACATGACCTTGTCGCTCACCTTGAGGCCGTCGGGCGCCACGATGTAGCGGCGCTCGCCGTCCGCGTAGTTGAGCAGCGCGATGCGCGCCGAGCGGTTCGGGTCGTACTCGATGCTGGCCACTCGCGCCGCGATCCCGTCCTTGTCGCGACGGAAATCCACAATGCGGTAGCGCTGCTTATGCCCGCCGCTGATCCAGCGCATGGACACGTGGCCATAGTTGTTGCGACCACCCGTCTTGTACAGCCGCTCCGTGAGCGAATTCACTGGCCGCGAACGCGTCAGCTCCGAGTAGTCCGGCATGACCGTATGCCGGAGCGTCGGGGTGATCGGGCGGTATTTCTTCAGGCCCATGGGTCTGTCCTCGTCGTCAGATCTGCTCGAAAAGCTCGATCTTCTGATCGGGCTTGAGCTTCACAATGGCCTTCTTCCAGTCGTTGCGGCGGCCCGAGTAGCGGCCCTGCCGCTTGACCTTGCCTCGAACCTGCATCGTCTGGACTGAGTCCACCTTCACATTGAAGACGGCCTCGACAGCACGCTTGATCTCGATCTTGTTGGCATCGCGCGCCACTTCGAAGAAGTACTGGTGCTGCACCTCGCGCAGAAGGGTGCCCTTCTCGGTGATCAGCACCTTACGGATGATCGAACGCGGATCCGAGTTCATGTCGAGAACACCTCCGTCACCCGCGCGAGTCCGTCCTGGGTGAGCAGCAACTGCTCGCAGTCCAGCAGGTCATAGGCGTTGAGCTGGTGCGCGAGCGTCGTGCGCACGCGGCGCAGGTTGCGCACCGACTTCCACACCGTTTCGTTGTGCTGGCCCACGACCAGCAGGGTCTTCTTGTCGTCGAGGCCGATCTTCCTGAGCACGCCGGCGACCGGGTTGGTCTTGGGCGTGGCCTCCACGGCGATGCCCTCGATCACGCTCACCGCGTTCTCGCCGGCCCGCAGTGACAGCGCGGACAGGAGCGCGGCACGGCGCTGCTGCTTGGGCATCTCGGTGCGGTGGCTGTGCGGCTTGGGACCGAACGCGCGGCCGCCGCCCGGCATCAGCGGGGACGTGTTCGAACCCTGGCGCGCATTGCCCGTGCCCTTCTGCTTGAACGGCTTCTTGCCGCCGCCCGAGACCAGGCCCTTGCTCTTGACCATCGCCGTGCCCTGGCGCTGGTTGCCGAGGTACTGCTTCACGGAAAGCCACATCAGGTGCTCGTGCACCGGCTGGGCGAACAACTCGTCCGGCAGGGCGGTCGTGCCCTTCTCACTGCCGTCGAGTGCGTAGAGCTTGGCGTTCATGATCAGGCGCCCCGCTTGAGAACGTAGACCAGGCCGTTCGGCGGACCGGGGACCGCGCCCCGGACGAGCAGGAAGTTCTGCTCGGCATCCACACCGGCGACAAGGAGATTCTTGGAGGTAAACGTCTTGCCTCCCATGCGGCCGGGTAGGCGTTTGCCCTTGATGACGCGCGAGGGATAGGCGGACGAACCGATCGAGCCGGGCTCGCGACCGAACGTCGGACCGTGCGAGGCACTTCCACCCGAGAATCCGTGACGCTTCAACACACCCGCGAAGCCGCGGCCCTTCGACGTGCCCTGGACGTCCACGTACTCACCCTTCTCGAACACCGACGCGTTCAGCGTCTGGCCGAGCGAGTAGGCCGAGATG
>CAZADU010000530.1:0-3053 GCA_964483945.1 uncultured bacterium | reverse complement strand
CGGGCAGCGCATCGTCGGCCTGTTGCCCGGCAGCCGCCGCGGTGAGCTGGCCGCGCACGGGGCCGTTCTGCTCGAGACGGCCCGCCGGCTACGCGAAGCGCATCCCGACGTGCTGCCGGTTCTGGCGCTCGCACCCGGACTGTCGGAGTCGGGGTGCGATCCTGCGATGCTCGCGCACGTGAAGGTGGTGCGCGGCCGTACACACGCGGTGCAGGCCCACGCCACCTGCTGCGCGGTGGCCTCGGGCACCGCCACGCTCGAGACCGCGCTATTCGGTACGCCGTTGGCCATCGTGTACCGGGTGGGCTGGATCAACCACCTGATCGCACGTCGCGTCGTGAAGCTGTCGCACATCGGACTGCCCAACATCGTGGCCGGCTGCGAGGTCGCACCCGAGCTGTTGCAGGGCGGACTGACCGCGGAGCGGCTTGCCGGTGTGCTCGGCCGTTGGCTCACCGACCCGGCCGAGGCGGCGAGCGCTCGTGCACGACTCGCAACCGTGCGCGAGCGGCTCGGTGGCCCGGGCGCCTCGGCGGCCACGGCGGCGCTGCTCTGGGAGCTGGTGGCGTGAGCGCGGTGCGGCATCCCTGGTGGCTCGCTCCCGCGGCCACGGCAGGCGCCTGGCTCGTGCGTCTGCTCGGCACCACCTGGCGCTACGAGGTCGAGGACGCCCCGGCCTACACGCAAGCGGTCGCGTCGGGCGAACGGTTCGTCTACGCGTTCTGGCATTGCGGCATCCTGCCGCTGGGCGCGCTCCATCGAGATGAGGGCATTGCCGTGCTGGTGAGCCGGCACCGGGACGGCGAGCTGATCGCCCGCGTCATCCACCGCCTCGGGTATGTGACCGGCCGCGGCTCCAGCACACGCGGCGGTGATGCCGGTGTGCGCGAGATGCTGGCGTGGGCGGACGCCGGTCGCCAGTTGGCGGTCACGCCGGACGGCCCGCGCGGCCCAGCCGAGCACGCGAAGGAAGGACTGGTCTATCTTGCCACGCGCACCGGGCGTCGTGTCGTGCCGATCGCCATGGGCGTGCGCGCGACATGGCGGCTGCGCTCGTGGGATCGTTTCCGTGTGCCGCATCCTTTCGCGCAAGTGACGGTATCGCACGGTGCGCCGCTGGCGCTGAGCGAGGATGAGCACGAGCGCGAGCGAGCCCGTGTGGTATTCGATGAGGCGCTGCGCTCGCTCACGAGAGCCGCACGCGAGCGTGCCGGGGAGGGTTCGGCGTGAATCCGCTGTGGGAGACGTACCGCATGGTGGCGCCGGTCGTGGGCGCCCTGGCACCGGCCGCCGGTCTGTTCACGTCGCCGGCGGAGCGGGTGTTCTGGCTCGAGCGGCTCGGCCACGTCACGCGTTCCCGCGGCTGCGACGCGTGGGTGCATGCGGCCTCGCTCGGCGAAGCGGTCGCGGCACTGCCGTTCGTGCGTGAACTGCAACGAGTTCGCCCCGGAGCGAGCCTCCAGCTCACCTCCACCACGCGCTCGGGCCGCGAGCGCCTTCGTGGGGCGGGCCACGACGCCGTGCTGGCACCACTCGACACACCGCAGGCGGTTCGCCGGTTTCGCCGCGACGTGCACCCGGCGCGGCTGTTCCTGATCGAGACCGAGCTGTGGCCGCACTGGCTACTCGAGGCGCGGCGCGAACACATCCCTGTGGCTGTAGTGAGCGCGCGCCTCTCGGAGCGTTCGGTCCAGCGGTACGGCCGGCTGGGCGGCGACCTGCGCTCGCTCATCGCCGGACTGGCTGCGGTCTTGTGCCAGAGCGAGGACGAGCAACAGCGTTGGCTCACACTGGGTGCCGTGCCGGAGCGCACGTGCGTCGTCGGCAACCTGAAGAGCGACGGTCTCCCCGTGGCGGTGCCGGATCGCGCCGAGGCACGACATTCGCTCGGCCTCGACTCGCACCGGCCGCTGCTGGTGCTCGGCAACGTGCGCCCGGGCGAAGCGCGGCTGCTCGCGCGCGCCTGGCGCGCGCTGCCAGCGGACCTGCGCTCGGCGTGGCAGGTGGTCGCCGTACCTCGGCACCCGCGCGCGCTCTCGCAGCTGCAGTCCGAGGCGATCGCGGCGGGGCTCACGTCCCGGGCGGCTGCAACATCCTCCGACACGTGGCGTTGGGACGAACGCCTCGGCGTGCTGACGCAGTGGTACCAGGCTGCCGATGTGGCGTTCATCGGCGGCAGCCTTGCGCCCTACGGTGGCCACAACCCGCTGGAGGCCGCAGCGTGCGGTGCGGCGGCGATCATGGGTGTGCACGACTTCTCGCAGCGTGGCAGCGTTCGGGCGTTGGACCGTGCGGGTGCGCTGTGGCGCGTCGCGGACGGCGCGGCGCTGACGCGCGCATTCGAGGCCCTGCTGGGATCGGCCGAGCTGCGTGCGGCGCGTTCAGCGGCGGGCGTACTTGTCGCTGCGGCGGAGCGCGGTTCGGCGGCACGAGCGGTCGCCGAGCTGGTGGAGCGGGGGCTATGGCCTTCGGCGTGAGCGGACCGCTGGCCACAGGCCTGGCGTCGATCACTGCCAGCGCATGGGAGACGCGGCGGCGGCTCTATGAGTGGGGCCTGCTCTCGCCCGAGCGCGTGAGTGCACGCGTCATCTCGGTGGGCAACCTCACCGTCGGGGGCGCGGGCAAGACCACGCTCGTGCTGTACCTGGCGAACATGCTCAAGGCCGCCGGAGTGCACGCCGCGGTGGTCACGCGCCGCTACCGGCCCGGCCCGGGAGGTCGCGGGGATGAAGAACTGCTGTACCGATCGGCGGTGGGCCCCGAGCGCACATTCGCGGGTACCCACAAGCGCGAACTTGCCCGAGACGCGGCCGCCGCCGGGGCGGCGGTGGTGCTGGTGGATGATGGCTTCTCGCATTGGGGGCTCGAGCGCGACCTCGACATCGTGCTGCTGGACCGCACCGACTTGTGGGGTGGCGGCAGGTTGCTGCCGGCCGGCCGGCTGCGCGAGCCATTGGTGGCGCTGCAGCGCGCGGGTGTCGTGGTGGTCACGCGGCTCGGCCCCGCGGAGGACGCAGCACCGTGGATCGCCGAGGCCCAACGGCGAGCGCCCG
>CAZADU010000529.1:0-1609 GCA_964483945.1 uncultured bacterium | reverse complement strand
CGTGGTCAGGGTGTGGCCCTGTCGTTCGCCGCAGCGGCGGTGGCGGAGGGCACGCGGCGGACGCTGTTCCTCGATCTGGTCGCTTCGTTCACTCCCGCCGCGCCGGTGGCAGGGCAGAGCGGGCGCAGCGGTACCGGGCCGACCGGGCGGTTCGCGCTCCACGGCGGCCAGCCGAATCCGTTCGAGGGGCGGACGAACATCCGCTTCGAGGTTCCGCGCGTGAGCGCGGTGCGACTCGAGATCTTCGACGCGCTCGGCAGGCGCGTGCGCTCCCTCGCCGACCAGACGTTTCCGCCGGGCGTTCACACGCTCGAGTGGGACGGCTCCGATGCGAGCGGCCGGCGCGCCGCACCGGGCGTCTACCTGGTGCGGATGACCGCGGACGGCTTCCGCGCCGAGCAGCGGGTGGTGCGACTGGGTAACTGACAGGAAACAATCAGGTCGAAGAGTAGGCGCACCACACAACGACGGAGCGCCCGATCGTCAGCGGAGACAAGCTGGCGCTCGGGTGCTCGTCGGGTGTCGGTGTGTGACGGAACCGGCCTCAGTCCACCGCGACTTGGCGCACCACCTGCACGTGTCGCTCGGCGGCCCACGGCCAACTGAAGCGCGCGGCCAGTGAGCGGTCGGCGTGGTGCGAGTACCACTCCATGCGCGGGCCCTCGCCGGCCAGGTCATCGGCGAAGTCCGGGTCCACCGCCTCACCGGCCGTGAACGCCGCGTCGCGCGGATCGGGGCCGGCGCGCTTGGGGCGCGGCGGGGGCGCGGCGCGGTGCTTGGACAGCTGCTTGGCCACCCAGCCGCTCATGCGCGGACGCAGGTCGGCGAGCACGTTGAAGCATTCGTGCGCGCCGCGCGGGTAATAGATGAACTCTCGTTCACAGCGTGAGTTGGCGAAGATGCGCTCGGCCTCGTCGCTGGGCGTGATCATGTCGTGCCCGCCACCGGCCAGCATGAGCGGAACGTGCAGGTCGGGCAGCGTGTGCTCGAGCGTGATGCGCGGGATGAACCGGTCCATCTCCTCGATGCTCATCTCGTAAAGAGACGCCAGTTCCTTGCGCATCGAGAACAGCGTCACGTTCCAGTAGACGTCCACCGAGAACGGCGGGCTCACCGCGGCCACGCAGCGCACGCGCTTGTCGTAAGCGGCCATCTTGATCGCGGCATATCCGCCCAGAGAGAGCCCCATGTAGGCCACCGCGTCGGAGTCCAGCTCGGGCATGGCCTCGATGTGGTTCATGATCGCCACGCCAAGCGGGCGCGGCTCGGCGACACTGCCCAGCCGGTGGAACGTCTGGCCGAGCCCGGGGCCGTCCAGCGTGACGGTGGCGATGCCGCGTTCGAGGAAGGCGTCCGACCAGGCGTGCAGCTCCTCCTTCACGCCGTTGGTGCCGTTGAACAGCACCACCACCGCGTGCGGCCCCGGCGTGTTCGGCAAGCGCAGGCCGCCGCGGACGGTGCGCTTGCGGAACTCCACCTCGAACGCCTGCACCGGGTGCGACAGCAGCGGCCCCGCCGCCTCGTATGAGCGCACGCAGTTCTCGTGCAGCTGCTTCTTGCGGGCCGGCTCCATGAACACGACGTACTGGGCGAAGTTGTAGGCCGAGCT
>CAZADU010000528.1:0-1626 GCA_964483945.1 uncultured bacterium | reverse complement strand
ACATCGCATGAGTCTCGACCCTCGCGAGTTCATCCGCACCAAGCGTGACGGCCGTGCGCACGATCCCGATTCGCTGCGCGCGTTCGTCGCCGCGTGCGCAGCGCGCGAGATCCCGGACTACCAGGCCAGTGCGTGGCTCATGGCGGCGTTCCTGAAGGGCCTCGACGTCACCGAGACCGACGCGCTCACGCAGGCGTTCCTGCATTCGGGCCGCGTCTTCGACTGGTCGCGCCTGGGAGTGGCGGCCGACAAGCACTCCACGGGCGGCGTGGGCGACAAGATCTCGCTGGTGCTGGCACCCCTTGTGGCCGCGTGCGGCGTGCCCGTGCCCATGGTGTCCGGCCGCGGCCTCGGCCTCACCGGCGGCACGCTCGACAAGCTCGAGAGCATCCCCGGCTTTGTCACTCGACTGGAACCGGCTCGCATGGCGAGGCAGCTGCAAGAGCTCGGCGTGATCATGGTCGGGCAGGGCCCCGACCTGGCGCCTGCCGATGGGCTCTTCTATTCGCTTCGCGATGTGACGTCCACCGTGGCGTTCGAGCCGTTCATCGTGAGCAGCATCGTGTCCAAGAAGATCGCCGAAGGCGCGCGCGCCATCGTCTACGACGTCAAGTGCGGCAGCGGCGCGTTCATGAAGACGCGCGAGTCCGCCCGCTCGCTCGCCACGCGGCTCGTCGCCACAACGCGCGCCATGGGGGCGGCCGCCTCGGCGTGCATCACCGACATGAGCTGGCCCATCGGCGCGGCCGTGGGCAACGCACTCGAGGTGACCGAGGCCTGGCGTGTGCTGCAGGGCGACCATGTGTCGGGCACGCGCGAGTTGACCTTGGCGCTCGCCGCCGAGATGGTACGGCTGGCGGGTGCCGCGCCGGACGCGGGCTCTGCGCTCGCACGCGTGACCCGGGCGCTCGACGACGGCTCGGCCGCGGCCCGGTTCCTGGCGCTCGTGAAGGCGCAGGGCGGCGACGCCGCGCTGCTCGAACACGGCAAGCCGCTGCACCCCGCGCCCGTGGTGGCCACGCTCGAAGCCGACAGGGACGGTGTGCTTGCGACCTGCGACTGCTTCGGGCTCGGCGAACTGGTCGTGGCGATGGGCGGCGGGCGCCGCGCCAAGGAAGACGACGTGGACCCGCGCGTGGGAATCGTGATGCTGCGCGAACGCGGCGCACGTCTGGCACGCGGCGAGGCCTACGCCCAGCTGCACCTGTCGGCCGAGAAGGCCGCGATGGTCGCACGCGCGCGCGCGTGCTTCACCATCGGCGACGCCGCGCCGGAGCCGCTCCCCGCGGACCTCGTGCTGGAGCGGGTGGGGTAGTTTCGCTACGGCGGCGCGCGGCTTGCGCGCTCATGGCGATGTGGCGTCATGTGTCGCGCTGGAGCTGTCACCGGAGCGTGAGCCGTCCCCAGGACCGAACCACGACGCGCGCGTACGCGCCCGCTCCGCGGCGGCCGCGCTTCGCATCTGGGCGGCCTGGGCTCTGGCCCTCCCGGCCCCGCGCTTCTCGCGCATGAACCCCGCGCCGTAGATGCGCTCGGCTTCGTATTGGTTGTGCGCCCGGCAGCGGAGCCGGGTGTTCTCGACGGTTGCCTCGCCGCCGCGCGCGACCGGGAGCACGTGGTCGTATT
>CAZADU010000527.1:0-7031 GCA_964483945.1 uncultured bacterium | reverse complement strand
GTGTTCACGAACAAACCCTGCTGCGGTCCCAAACGCGGGCACGGTTCGGTGCAGCCGCGGTTCGCGTTCGAATGCCAGCTCGACAAGCTCGCCGAGCGCATCGGCTGGGACCCCATCGAACTGCGCCGCAAGAATCACATTGGCGAGAACACGCGTACGGTCAACGGCATGCGCGTCACTTCGAACGGGTTCCTCCAGTGCCTGGACGCCGTCGAACGGGCGTCCCAATGGAAGGAGCGCTGGCGCAAACTGCCTTACGGACGCGGACTCGGCGTGGCGGGCAGCATGTACATCTCGGGCACCAACTACTGCATCTACCCCAACGAGATGCCGCAATCCGCCGTGCAGTTGAAGCTCGACCGCTCGGGCCGCGCCACGGTGTTCTGTGGCATCAGCGACATCGGCCAGGGTGCCGACTCGGTGCTGGCCTATATCGTCTGCGAGGAGCTGGGGCTGACGCTGCGCGATGTGCGTGTGGTGGCCGCCGACACCGACCTCACGCCCGTGGACCTGGGCTCGTACTCGAGCCGCGAGACGTTCATGTGCGGTAACGCATGCCTGGACGCCGCGCGCAAGCTGCGCGACCTGGTCACCGGCACGCTCGCCGAGCGTTGGGGCGTGGCCAAGGGCGACGTGGTGCTGGCGAACGGCATGGCCGTGGCCTCGAGCGATCCGACGCAGCACGCCATGACGGTGAAGGAGGCGTTCCAGGCTGCCGAGTCGCGGCACGGCACGCTGGGCAGCGTCGGCTGGTACCAGAGCCCCAAGTTGGGCGGCGACTATCGCGGCGGCACCATCGGTGCATCGCCGGCCTATTCGTTCACCGCGCACGTCGCCGAGGTGGACTGCGACCCCGAGACGGGGTTCGTACGCGTGAGCAAGATCTGGGTGGCGCACGACTGTGGCCGCGCGTTGTCGCCGGTGGCGGTGGAAGGCCAGATGGAGGGCAGCGCCTGGATGGGCTTCGGTGAGGCCCTGTTCGAGTCGCATGGCTTCAAGCCAGCGGCCGTGGGCCATGGCCCCGGCATCCACAACGGCCCGAGCCTGTTGGACTATCGCATGCCGACCTCGGTCGATTCGCCCGAGATCGAGTCCCTCATCGTCGAGAGCGTGGATCCGGAAGGTCCCTATGGTGCCAAGGAGGCGGGCGAGGGGCCGCTCCATCCAAGCGTCCCAGCCATCGCCAACGCCATTCACGACGCACTCGGCATCCGTTGCGACCGCCTGCCGTTCTCGCCTCCCGCCGTGCTGGCGCTGCTGCGCGCGGGCGATGCGCGTGGCGCTTGGCAGCGCGCACGCCAAGCGCCTAAAGGCGCTGGAGCCCGCGCATGCTGACGCTGCCGCGCTTCGAGTGGGTGGCACCGGCCACTGTGGACGAAGTGTTGAGCGAACTGGTTGCGCACCCGGGCGAATGCCTGCTGGTGGCCGGCGGTACCGATGCGGTGCCCAACCTGAAGCACCGGCTGCACGAACCGAGGCGCGTGGTCTCGCTCGCGCGCGTGCGCGAGCTGCACGGCGTACGCCGCGCGGCCGGCGGGCTCGAGCTGGGCGCGCTGACCACGCTCAGCGAACTCGCCCGCGAGCCGTTGCTGCAGCCGGACTTCGCCGCCGTCGCGCTCGCGGCCTCACTCGTGGCCTCGCCGCAGATCCGCAATATGGGCACGCTCGGCGGCAACCTGTGCCTTGACACACGCTGCACCTACTACAACCAGACGTACTTCTGGCGCGAAGCGATCGGGTTCTGCCTCAAGAAGGACGGTGTCGTCTGCCACGTGGTGCCGCAGGGCCGCCGCTGCGTCGCCGCACACTCCTCGGACGTCGCACCCACACTCATCGCGCACGGCGCCGAGGTCGAGATCGCGGGTCGCGAGGGGCTCAGGCGCGTGCCGTGCGACGAGTTCTTCGTCGGCGACGGCATCCACAACAACATCCTCAAGCGCGATGAACTGGTGACGCGTGTGTTCCTGCCCGACGCCTCGCGCGGTGCGCGTGGCGCGTACCGGAAGCTGCGGCCGCGTGGTGCGATCGACTTCCCGATGCTGTCGGTGGCGGTGGTCGCGCGCGGCACGAGCGAGCGTGTGGAGTCGCTGCGCATCGTGGTCAGTGCGCTCGGGGCGAAGCCCCGGCTGCTGGGCTCGCTCGATCCGCTGGTGGCCGGCCGGCCGGCGGCCGAGGACACGTTCGCGGCCGTCGCGGCGGCTGCGTCCAAACAGTGCCGCCCGCTCATCAACGTGCCCTACGACGACGACTGGCGCCACGCCATGGTGCCCGTGCTGGTCACGCGCGCGCTGCGCGACGCGTTCGGGATCGCCTCGGCATGACGCGCGTCCCGGCCCCGCAGCCGCCCGGTGAGTCCGGCGCGCAGGACGTGTGGGCGGTGCTGGCGCGCTGGCGCGCCGAGGCGCGCCGCTTCGTGCTGCTCACCGTGGTGGAGTCGCGCGGTTTCACGCCGCAGAAGCCAGGTGGGCGCATGCTGCTGGGCGAGGCGGGCGAGACCGCGGGTACGATCGGCGGCGGGGCGATCGAGCACGACTGTCTGCGCGAGGCGCGAGAACTGCTCGAAGAGGGCTCCGGCACACGCACGGTGCGACGCCAGCTCACCACCGAACTGGGCATGTGCTGCGGCGGCGAGATGGTCGTGCACCTGGAGGTCTTGGAAGCGCAGCCGCGACTGGTCGTATTCGGTGCCGGCCACGTGGCGCGCCCGCTGGCGAGGCTCGCGGCTGAGTGCGGCTTTGGCGTGACGGTGGTGGACACGCGCGAGGACTGGCTCTCGGCCGAGCGCTTCCCATCGGCCGCGCGAGCCGTGCGCGACCCCGAGGCGTTCGCGCGTGAGTGGGACGGCAGCGCGGCAGACTTTGCCGTGGTCACCACCCACGACCACGCGCTCGACCAGAAGGTGGTCCAGGCCCTGCTTCCGCGTGGGTTGCGCTTCACGGGGCTGATCGGCAGCCTGGCCAAGCAGCGCAAGTTCGCACTGAGGCTGCGCGCGCGTGGGTTCTCGGATGGCGACCTCGCGCGGCTGCGCACGCCTGTGGGTCTGGCGATCGGCGCGCGCACGCCGGAGGAGATCGCCGTGAGCATCGTGGCCGAGCTGGTGAGCGTGCGCCGGGGCGGGAGCCCCGAGCGTGGCTGGGTGCCACCCGAGAGAGTGTCGGTCGCGGCCGGAGACCGTGCAGCGAGCATCACCCCGCCCGCCGCAGCATCGAGCGGACCCGGGGCCGGAATGGCCGGCCTCGTCACCACCCGCAAGGGAGGCCAGTCGTGATCGTCGGCGTGCTGCTCGCGGCCGGGGCATCGACCCGGATGGGAAGTCCCAAAGCCCTCGCCCGCTCGCGCGGGCAGTCGTTCCTCGTCCGCGGCGTTCGCGCGCTGTGGTCCACGTGCGACGTCGTCATCGTGGTGCTGGGTGCCAACGGCGACCGTGTTCAGCGAGAGGCCAGCGACGAGTTCTCGTCGCTCGTCGAACGCGGCCTGCTTGCCCCCGACCTGAGCGGCAGTCCGGGCAAGCGCTCGGGCGAACTCGAGGTGCGCTTCCTGCCGAACCCGCGCTGGAAGGAGGGCATGTACTCCTCGGCCCGCACCGGGCTCGCGGGCGCGCTCAAGGCGCGCGCCAAGGGCGTACTGTTGCTGCCGGTGGATCACCCCGAGGTGACGGACGGCACGGTGCAGTCACTGGGGGCCATGCTGCTCGAAGCCATGGGCTCGTTCGGCGGCAAGTCGGCCTCGTCGTTCGCTTACGCCGTCGTGCCGCGACACCGTCGCCGGCGCGGGCACCCGGTGGCGATCTCGGCGGCGCTGGCCTCGGCGATCGTGCGCGACAAGAGCGCGACGGACCTCTCGGACGCCATCCGCGGCCACGCGCGGCTCGTGGGTTACCTGGACGTCGCGGACCGTGGCGTGCTGGTCAATCGCAACGCTCCCGCGGTCCGGGCAGCGAAAGCGGCACCCGTCGCGAGACAGCGCGTGGCGAAGCAGGCCGCGCCAAAGCGTAGGGTGGCGAAGCAGGCCGCGCCCAGAGGTGGCGTGGCGAAGAAGAAATAGCGACGCGCTCGACGACGTCAGGAACGGCCCCGCGACCTTTCCGCGGGGCCGTTCTCGTCAGCGGCGAACGAGTGGCCGCAGGATCTCGGCCAAGCGCTGGATGCTCGAGCCGATCGATTCCTCGCTCATGCCCGCAAAGCCCAGCACCAGCCCACCGCGGCCGCCGGAGCGGATGCGGAACTCGGACAGCGGCAGGCAGGCGAAGCCTTCGGGATTCAGTGCTCGGACCGCGTCGGTGTCGTCCAGGCCCGGGGGCAGCCACGCCACCCGGTTCAGCCCGCCCTCGCGATCCGCGATCTCGAGCAGATCGGCGGCGTGCTCGCGCACCGCGCGCAGCAGCGCTTCGAGGCGTGCAGCGTACAGCGTGCGCATGCGCCGCAGGTGACGCGCGAAGTGCCCCTCGAGCATGAAGTCCGCCATGGCGGCCTGCTGTAACCCAGAGGACTGCCGGTCCATCAACTCGCGCGCCCGCACCATGGCGGGCAGCACGTCGGGCGGTGCGACGAGGTAGCCCAGGCGCAGCGACGAGAACATGACCTTGCTGAACGTGCCCGCGTACAGCACGCGCCCGTGCGGGTCGATGCCCTGCAGTGCGGCGAGCGGGCGGCCGTGGTAGCGGCACTCGCTGGCGTTGTCGTCCTCGAGTATCCAGCTGCCGTGTGTCTCGGCCCACTGCAACAGCGCGCGTCGTCGCGGCAGGCTCATGGTGACGCAGGTGGGGTTCTGGTGCGACGGTGTGATATAGGCAAGGCGTGCGTCGGGCGCGGACTGCAGGGCGGCGGCCACATCGAAGCCCTCCTCGTCCACCGGCACCGGCGCGATGCGTGCCCCGCTCGCCTCGAACACCGAGCGCGCGGCGAAGTAGCCGGGGTCCTCGAACAACACCGTGTCGCCGGACTCGACCAGAACCTGGTTCACGATCGAGATGGCCTGCTGCGACCCGGACACGACGATGATCTGGTCCGGCGAGCAGCGAGCGCCGCGTGCGGCCGCGAGGTGCGCCGAGATCGCCTCGCGCAGCGGTTGGTAGCCCTGGGCGTCGTCGTACGCGAGTGTCTTGACCGAGGCGAGTCGCATGCGCCTGTCGGAGAGTCGCCGCCAGATGTCCATGGGGAACTGATCGAGCGCGGGCAGACCGGCGCGGAATAGCATCGGGCCGCTCTGCAGGGGCGGCCAGCGCCGGAAGGGGTGCGACTGCAGCCGCTCGCCCAGCTTGGACAGCCGCCGTGCGCCACGCTTGGCGGGGGGGAGAGGTTCCAACGTCGGCCCGCTCAACAACTGGTCAGGAAGTGAGCTGGCGACGTAGGTACCCGAGCCCGGGCGGCTCACGATGTAGCCTTCGGCGATCAACTGGTCGTAGGAGCTGAGCACCGTGTTGCGCGACAGCCCGGTGACCTGGGAGAGCTCGCGGCTGGCTGGGAGGCGGCACCCTATCGGCAAGCGGCCACCCAAGATGGCCGAGCGCAACTCGTTGTAGAGCTGCCGGTGGAGGGGCTCAGCCGACTCGGGATCGATCGAGAACGCGCGATAGCTCGCGAAAGTGTGTCGTCTGGGCATCGGGCTCTCGGACTGGATGGGACCGCCTGAGAAGTGGCCCCATCAGTTTAGGGAGTTCTGGCCCTTGTGACCAGACCAGATTCTGCCATCTTGGCACGCGGAGTCGGTCGCGCCTCGTCCCCCGAGAGGTTGCATGACCGAACCTGCCCACCGGGGGCCGCTCCCCCGGGTCCCGCGAGGGACCACCCGGTGGGCGTTCTCATTTCCGGCCCCGATGCTCGGGCAGGGCCCTGTCGACGTGGTCGGCCAGTCACTTGCGGCCGGTTCACACAGCCCGGGCCGGCTGATTCCGCGCGCTGGATGAACCACCTCCGCGCCGCACCATGATGTGGCATGCTACCCGGGTACGATGTGGACACCCTGGAGCCCCACGTGACCACTCCGACCCACCGCCGCCCCATCGTCGCCGTCTTCGGCAGTAGCACCGTGCGCGAGCCGGACGCGCACTGGCGTCACGCGCACGAGCTGGGAGCCGCGCTCGCGCAGCGCGGGCTCGCCACGATGACGGGTGGGTACGGTGGCGCGATGGCCGCCGCTTCGCGTGGCGCGCACGAAGCGGGCGGGCACGTGATCGGCGTGACCGTGGACCTGTTCGAGCGCCGAAGCCCGGTGAATCCGTGGGTGCACGAGCGCGTGCACACGCCCGATCTGTTCGAGCGCCTGCGGCACCTGGTGCACGCCGCCGATGGCTTCGTGGCGGTGGCGGGCAGCATCGGCACGCTGAGCGAGGTGTTCCTGGTGTGGACGATGGTGAGCGTGGCGGGCCGCGAGCGCGCACCGATAGTGTTGATGGGCCCGCAGTGGCGCGACTGGCTCGAGACACACCGCGCGCCCGAGTTCGTGCCGCCTCACTTGCATGACTTCGTCGAGGTGGCCGACACGCCCGCACTCGCCGCCGAGCGCGTGGCAGCCGGGATCGAGCGGGTGCGCGAGACGCGCCTGGCGCGGTTCGCGAGCGAAAGCGCGCGCCCATGAGCACGCCGCCCGTCGCGCTCGACCCGCTGCTCGCGTGGCGCGCGCGCTTTCCCAGCGTCGAGGGCGTGCTCCACTTCGCGTCGCACACGCTGGGTGCGATGCCCGCGGAGGCGGCCGACGCGCTCGCCGAGTACGCCGAGACGTGGTCCAGTCGCGGCATCCGCGCGTGGGAGGAACGCTGGATGAGCGTGCCCGGCGAGGTGGCGGGATCGGTCGGGCAACTGATCGGTGCCGAGCCGGGCAGCATCTCACTGCACCCGAACGTCACCTCGGCGCAGGCCGTGGTGCTGTCCTGCCTCGAGTTCCGCTCACCGCGCAACCGCGTCGTGTGCACCGACGAGGACTTCCCCTCCGTGCTCTACCTTTACGAAGGGCTGGTACGCCGCGGAGCCGAGATCGTGCGTGTGCCCGCTCGCGACGGCCGCCGCATCGAGGAGGCCGACCTGCTCGCCGCC
>CAZADU010000526.1:0-4520 GCA_964483945.1 uncultured bacterium | reverse complement strand
CCCCGACCGGCGGCTCGTCGCCCCTGAAGGGAGACCTGCTCATGCCGCGTCGCAGCGCCAGCGTGGCGAGCAGCACGCCCGGCTCGGTCGAAGTGGTGCGCAAGCCGGCCGCCAAAGCGGCCGACACGTCGCGTGCGAAGGCCGCGACCAAGCCGGCGAGCAAGGCGCCCACGAAGCCCGCCGCCAAGGACACCACTCGCTAGCGAATGGTCGTGCTGGGAAGACCGTGAGCCGGCGTTCCGGGCTCCCGAAACGCAGGGTGCAGCCCGCCGATCCAAGCAGTCAGCCGCGATCTCGGTTCGACCTTCAAACTTGGCGGCCCAAGCACTAACATGCGCGGCCCATGGCCACGCATCCCGCCCCCGACATCCCGCTGCTCGGTATTCGCGACCCCGCCGAACGCCCACACGCCACGGCCGCCTGGACCGAGCGCCTGGCACTGCTGCGCGCGCATCTCGCCGAGCCGGCCCGTGTCGTCGTGGCCTATTCGGGCGGCGTGGACTCCAGCCTTCTGCTGGCGGTCGCGCACGAGCAGTTGGGTGAGCGCTGCCTCGGCGTGATCGGCGTGTCCGACAGCTACGCGTCGCATGAACTGGAGCTCGCACTCGCACAGGCCCGCCGCATCGGCGCGCGTGTCGAGACGGTGACCACCGGTGAACTCTCCGACCCCACGTTCGCGAGCAACCCGTCCGACCGTTGCTACCACTGCAAGTCCGAGCTTTACCGGCAGCTGGCCGCGCTGTCCGAGCGCGAGGGCGGTGCCGTGGTCATGGACGGGACCATCGCCGACGATCTCTCGGACTGGCGCCCGGGGCGCAGGGCGGCCGAAGAGCGTGACGTGCACTCGCCACTTGCCGAGCTGGGCTTTCGCAAGACCGACGTGCGCTCTGCGGCCGATTCGCTGGGGCTGGCCAGTGCGGCCAAGCCCGCTTCGCCCTGTCTGGCGTCGCGCATCCCGTATGGCACCCGGATCACACGCGAGAACCTGTCGCAGGTCGAACGCGCCGAGGCCTGGCTGCGCGGCTTGGGGTTTTCTGAGTTGCGCGTGCGGCACCATGGCGAGACGGCCCGTATCGAGTTGGCGCTGAAAGAGTTGCCTCGCCTGTCCGAGCCAGGCCTGCGCCAGGCGGCGGTGGACGGGCTCAAGGCACTGGGCTTTCGCTGGGTGGCGCTGGACCTCGAGGGGCTGCGCTCGGGGAACCTCAACCCGCCCCTTCCTGAAGCCTAGCCACGACCTCCCGGGGGCGAGCCCCCGGGCCTGTAGCCAGAAGCCCCACATTTTCGGAACCTTCGTCTCATGTTCGGGTACCATTAGGTGCGCCCCGACAGAGGCGGCGGCACGAGATGCGACCTTCGCTGAGGTCGCCGGTGCCCCGGGCCTCAAAAGGCCCGGCCCAGCGCCGGTGATCTCGAACGGGAATACAGTCCCGGCCGAGGACGCCGGCGTTTCAGCCGTCCGCTTCCGTACGGAGCAACAAAACAGGGGTGGGGAAATGAGCCAGAAGCCTATCGTCACGCGTCCCAAGAGTTTGAAGGCCAAGATGGCGGCCTCCGAGGTGGATCTCGGGTTCCGCTGGGGCATGCTGAACACGGCCCTGCTCGGCGTGGGGGTGGTGGTGCTGGCGGCGGGCTACATGAGCCTGTCGAAGGGCTCCCTGACGCTCGCGCCGGTGCTGCTGGTGGCCGGCTACTGCGTCATGATCCCCGCGGCTCTGCTGGTGCGCGGAAGTGGGCACAACGGGGGCGAATAGCTCAGCTGGCAGAGCACTTGCCTTACAAGCAAGGGGTCACAGGTTCGAGCCCTGTTTCGCCCACCAGCGGTAATGTTTGCAGGACGTTAGCAGGTTCATTCGGGAAGTCGGCCGGGACCCGGGTCTGGTGGCCCGGTCAGGACAGCCCGAGTGGTCACTAAAGTAGAGCGGGTGCACGAGTTCCATGGTGTGGTTGGCGGCAAAATCATTCTTGACACCGCGTGAACGTGGCCTCTAGACTTCGGGTGTCTTGGAACGCCTTGCCAACGCGGGAGATAGGTCAAACTCGCCAAGCTCGCCAAGGCACTCGAACTCAATGCTCTGTAATGAGTTCGAAAGGAGGTGGCTCGAAGCCAGACCTGATTGCGTGCAACTGAGCCTTGCCTGGAACAATGCAACAGGTTTTCACCCTTTAGGGAGGTGCAACGATGACTGGTTTGGTTCGCAAGGCCACTCTCCTCACGGCGGCCGGCCTGCTGGCGGCCTCGGCCGCAATGGCCGGGGTGCCCAGCGCCGCTAACTCCACGACGCCCTCTTGTATCTCGCTCGTCGGCAACAGTGCCGGAGTGCCGGATCCGACGGGCACGTTCACTGTCATTGTCCGCGATCTCGCGAACAACCCGCTCAGCGGCGCGTCCGTGGTCGTGGACCTGTCCGGCTGCAGCGAGCTCGCAATCTGCGACGATCAGCTCGACGTGAACGCGCTCGTGGTGTGTGGTTCAAAGACGACCCGCAAGTTCACTGACGGACTCGGCAGCGTGACGTTCGTCGTGCTCGGCGGTGGCAACGGCAACCCCGCAGCGACGCTGGCTGGTGGCGGCAAGATCTTCGCCAACGGCACGCTCATCGCTTCGCCGACCGCTGCTGCGTATGACCTCGACGGCGCGCTGGGTGCTGGCGCCGCGGATCTGTCTGCATTCCTCGGCGACTTCGCCTCGGGCCAGCCTTACGGCCGTTCCGATTTCGACTGCACCGGCGGCATCGGTGCTGGCGACCTTTCGGCGTGGCTGACGGTGTTCGCGAATGGCTCGTCACTGGCCTCGTGCATCACGGCTTGCCCGTAATCAACTGAGCTACACAAGGTGTGACGGGTCACGCCACGTGGCAGCGTGACGTGACCCGTGCGCTCTGCATCATCGAACCTGTTTCCTCCCCCCACACCCCCCCAAAGTATCAGGAGAATAAGATGAAGAAGGCTATCCTGCTGTGCGGCTTGCTCCTCGCGATGACGGCCACCGTGGCTTCCGCCCGCGGCTTGAACCTCCGCTGGACGAACTGCGTGGGTGATGCTGGTGTTCAGGACCGGGTCTTCGCCTGCGCCTCCAACGTCGGCAGCAACGTCATGGCCGGCTCGTTCGTGCTGGACGCTGACCTGCTCCAGGTCAACGGCAACGAGCTCGTCGTGGACCTTTCGACCGCGTCGGCCACGCTGCCCGACTGGTGGCAGTTCAAGAACGTCGGTTCCTGCCGCCAGACGGCACTGTCGATCGCCGCGCAGGACGGCGGCGGCTGCCCTGACATGTTCCAGGGCCAGGCGTCGATGAACATCGCGGCCTACCAGCTGAACCTGCATGGCCCGAACAGCGGCCGCATCCTGTGCGTCAACGCGGTGGCTGCTGCTGCCATCGTGGATCTGTTCGGCGGCCAGGAGTACGGCATCGCCAGGTGGACGATCTCGAACACGAAGACGGTCGGCACGGGGGCCTGCGCCGGCTGCCAGATCCCGACTTGCATCGTGTTCAACTCGGCCAACATCACGACCGCCGGCAACCTGAACAACACCAAGCTGACCAATGAGGCCAGCCCCGGCTCGAACTACATCACCTGGCAGGGTGGCGGCGGCTCGATCTTCTGCCCCGACGCCGTGCCCACCAAGAACGCCACCTGGGGTTCGGTGAAGTCGCTCTACCGGTAAGCTGATCGCTTTAGCATTCGAGGCGGGCGCCATTCGGCGCCCGCCTCAAGTGTTTTTTTGGGGCGATCACGCCTGAATGTCATGGTGTGCTGGCATGACGCGGGCCTGCGTTGCCGTTCACGGACGGCACTCGCACCGACCCCTCACGGTCGAAGCAAACGCGCCGGTTCGTCCGCAACTCGCTGTCATTGCGCAGTATTCTCCGCATGGAGTACAAAGGAATGCGGCCCAAGAGGCTCGCTCGCATTGCGGGGCAGACCACGTCACCATGCGTCATGCATTGCGAAGTTCATGCGTTGTGGCATGCTGCCGATGACTCGAAAGTCGGGGGTGACCCGCCCAAAGCCAGAAACTCGCTTGCATCTGGCGCCGGGGTGGGTACTCTCTCGGCTCATGAACCCTGCGTCCGGGCGCCAAGCTCGTGCGCTTGAGTCCAAGGAGGGACTGGTGTGTACGCGACCATGTCCGACCGGAAGGACTCCTGTCCGAAATCGATACGGAGGATCTCGCGCATGAAGCGTTCCCTTCTCAATGTGGGTGTGGTTGCGGCCATGCTCCTCGTTGCTTCATCGGCGCTCGCCGCGGGCGTCAACCTGAGCTGGACAACGTGTGCCGGTGATGGGCTCGTGCAGAACAAGACGTTTGCTTGTAATACGAACGTCAGTAGCCACGTGCTCATTGGCAGCATTGTCCTTGATGCCGAGCTGCTCTCGGTCAATGGCAACGAGCTCGTGCTGGACCTGATCACTCAGGCCGCTCCGACGCTGCCCGATTGGTGGCAGTTCAAGAACGCGGGCGTCTGCCGTCAGACGGCGCTGTCGATCGCCGCGCAGGACGGCGTTGCCTGCCCCGAC